>JBBSII010000738.1:0-2126 GCA_038232175.1 Thermomicrobiales bacterium | reverse complement strand
GGGGGGTGAGGAAGTGAAACCGGCTCTAACGCGCAATGACGCGGCGGCGGGCGACTCGGTGCATCCGGCAGGGCGGCGCGAGAACGTCACGAGCACGCGCGACGGGATGCAGGCGGTCGTTGCTCGTCTCGCACCCTATGCTCTCGGCATCGCGTGCCTCCTGTATATCGCGGTCATCTTTCTCGCCTCCAAGTGGCAGCTCGACGCGCTGCGGATTGGCTTCGACCCGCTCGTCTACGAGCAGCCGCTCTGGAACACGCTCCATGGCCACATCGCGGAGCAGTCCGCGCTGTCGTACACGACCTCAGCCTTCGGGCAGGATCTATTTCTCTTCCACTTCGTCCTCGTCCCGTTTTTCGCGCTGAAGCCGACGACGGCGACGCTGCTCTTCCTGCAAACAGTCGCGGCGGCGGGCGGCGCGGTCGCGGTCTATTGCATCGCGCGCGACGCGATCCCCCGACAGCCCATCGCCCCGCTGCTCTTCAGTCTGCTCTTTCTCTCGTACCTGCCGATGCAGAACGTCAACCTGTACGAGGTGCAGCCACGGCTCTTCGCGGCGACGTTCCTTCTGTTCGCGTTCTGGTTCATGATGCACGGTCGCGCGGTCGCGTTCTGGGTGATGATCGTGCTCGCGCTCATCAACCGCAACGATGTGGCGCTGGTGATCGCCGCGCTCGGCGTGTATGGCGTCGTCACCCGCCGCCGGTTCACGTACAGTTGGGCGCCGATCATCGTGGGGCTGCCGTACTGGCTCGTCGCGGTCTTCATCGTCATCCCGGCATTCGCGCACGGCGCGCAGTTCTCGTATTTGCAGAACTACGACTGGCTTGGGGGGAGTTTCGAGGCAATTGTCCGCACGGTCGTCACCCATCCGGTGTCCGTCGCGCGGACGGTCGCGGGGCAGGACCGATGGGAGTATGTCGTCAGCCTGCTGTTCGCGCTCGGTTTCCTGCCGCTGCTGTCGCCGCGTGTCCTGCTCATCGCCGTGCCGCCATTTCTGCTGAATATCTTCGCGGGGCCGCATTTCCAGTATCAGCGAGACATCTTCCACCAGTATTCGGCGTTCATCACGCCCTGGTTATTCATCGCGGCCATCTTCGCGGTCGGTGCACTGATGGATGGCACGCACCCGCTGCTGCGACTCATCCGACGCGGGGAGCCGACGACGCACTTGCGTACGCAACGCGGGGTGCTGACGGTTGCGCTCGTGTGCGGGATGCTCTGCCTGAGCGTGGTACAGCAAGCGTACACACGGCCCAATAAGGTCGGCGATTTTGTCGTGCACAAGGAGGACGCGAACCGGATTGCATCGGTCGATACCCTCATCCCGATGATCCCGCAGGACGCACCGCTCTCCGTCACCAGCCTCGCCGCGACGCGCGTGCCGCTCCGACGCTACCTCTACGAATTTCCGGGCAACTCCTTCTACGACGCCACGCTGATCGACCGGGCCGACTACGTCCTAGGTGACCGGCGGCGTGACGGTGGCGCGGAAGCAGGCGATCTCGACACGTTGAAGGCGAACGGGCAGTGGCAACTCGTCAAACGCCAGGGCGATTTCGAACTGCTCCGCCGCATCACTCCCCCACCGCCGCGCCGATGAATGCCTCAGTTGTCACCGCCAGGGGGAGCGACCAGGAGCGTGAGGAACGGCTGTGCGCGCTCGTTGACCAGTGGACCGGGCATATGCGCTGGCGCAGGAATTTCGACCGCTGGCGTGAGAACCGGCTCTGGCAGGAGGATGGGCAGGCATCACGCCTCGCCGCCGTCCGTGCCATCGCGGGCGATCTCGCGGGGAAGCGGATCCTGGACATCGGTTCCGGCATGGGCGGGTTCCTCGTCGCGGCGCAACGGAACGCCATCCGCGCGGTCGGCATCGAGCCGAACGCGGACTACTGCGCGATCACGCGCCTCCGCGCCGACCGCTACGGGCTGCCACCGCGCGTCACGCGCGGGTACGGCGAGTCGCTGCCATTTGCCGATCATTCCTTCGATGTCGTGCTCGCGCAGGACATCCTCGAACACGTTCGCGACCCGTTCGTAACGCTCCGAGAGATCCATCGCGTGCTCACACCGTCCGGCGTCGCACTCGTGACAGTCATCAACCGGTTCGCGTGGCGCGATCC
>JBBSII010000737.1:0-2128 GCA_038232175.1 Thermomicrobiales bacterium | reverse complement strand
CATGAACGGTGGCGCGAGCTTTCCCTTTATGTATGATACGGCGCGAGCACTGAGCAAGGCGATGCCGCATGCGCAGCTCCGTACACTGGAAGGTCAACGGCATGATGTCAGCCCGGAGGCGCTCGCCCCCGTGCTGATGGAATTCTTCCGCGCCTGATACGACGCCCGGAAAATAGATCGTTTTTCGATGACACGAAAGGCCGAACGCATGGCCGCACTCGACACGGCCTATCTCATCATCACGGGCGCGGGTGTGGCGGGGGCGGTCGCGCCGGAACTGATCGCGGGCCTCGCGGCGCGCTTCCCCACCGTCCTGACCATCCCGACGCCGAATGCCGCGCGGGTGATTGATCGCGGCGCGCTCGGTCGCCTGCCGGGTCACCGCATCGTCGAGAGCTACTTCGACGCCGCGATCATCCCCCGGCCACCGGAGGGGCTTGTCCTCGTCGCGCCGTGTGGCTTCAACAGCCTCAACAAACTCGCCGGGGGGATCGCCGACACCCTCGCCCTCTCCGTCGCGGCGGAGGCGATTGGGCGCGGCACCCCGGTCATCGTCGCGATTGCCTGCAACGCGCCCTTGTGGGCGCACCCGCGCGCCGGGGAATCGGCGGCGACGCTGCGGCGGTGGGGCTGCACCGTGCTCGATCCGGTGCGGGTCGATGCGCAGGTGCGGCTGACCTCGACCGCCGCGATCCTCGCCGCCGTGGATGCATCTACGCAGGACTGACGCGGTCGCGTACTCAAGCGTGCGCGGTAGCCGTCGCGGCGAGCGCCATGCGGCGGCTTGTGAGTGGGTGGCCAACGAGCGATTCGGCGTAGCGGGCGGCGTCCAACAGGGAGTCTTCGTCGATGCCGGTTCGCACGCCCATGCGGTGGAGCATGAAGACAAGGTCCTCCGTCGCGATGTTCCCCGCCGCGCCGGGGGCGTACGGGCAGCCGCCAAGCCCACCGATGGAGGAATCGAAGTGGTCGATCCCCGCGTCGAGGCCCGCGACGACGCACGCGAGCGCCATCCCGTACGTGTCGTGCAGGTGGAGCGTGAGCGCGACATCGACCGACCCCCGGACCGCCGTGACGAGCGTCTGGACATGCAGCGGGTCCGCCGCGCCGAGCGTGTCGGAGAGGCCGACCTCATCCGCGCCCATCGCCTGATACGCTGTCGCAATCGCGCACACCCGCGCCTCCGGGATACGCCCCTCGAATGGGCACCAGAACGCGGTGGAAATCGCACCGCGAAGGCGGCAGCCGTCCGCCTTCGCACGCTCCGCGACCGCGCGGAGTTGCTCCAGCGATTCCTCCGTCGTGCGGTTGAGGTTGGTGCGGTTGTGGCTCTCGCTCGCGGAGCAGAAGAGGACGATTTCGTCCGGGTGGAGGCGCGCGGCGCGCTCGTACCCGCGCATGTTCGGCACGAGCACGCTGTAGCGCATCCCCGCGCGCGGCAGCAGCGGCAGCAGGTCGTCGGCGTCCGCGAGCGCGGGGATCCATTTCGGGTGCACGAACGAGGTCGCCTCGATCTCGTGCAACCCCGCCGCGATCAGCAGGTGAATCAACTCGCGCTTCCCCGCCGTCGGCACGAGCACGGACTCATTCTGCAAACCGTCGCGCGGCCCCACTTCCATAATCGTGACCTGTCCCGGCAGATGCATCCCGCCCCCTATGGAGTAGCGAGTAGCGAGATGGGACGGATGCCTCCCCTCGCTACTCGCTACTCGCTACTTCACTTGCTTCGCCGCGATTTCGACGAACTTGTTCGTGTACGTCGTGTTCAGGTCAACGCTCGGCGCGGCCTTCACCACCGGATCGGAGAGTTTGAGGACGTTGTAGACGCTCTGCGGGCCGTCGGCGGGCATCGCGCCCGTCGTCGAGAAGAGCGGCAAATCCTTCTTCAGCGCATCCAGATAATTCTGCTTGTCGCCGCCGATGTACTCCTGCGGCATCTTGGAGGCGATGTCGTCCGGTGTGTGCGTCTGGATGTACTTGAGCGCCATCAGGCTCCCTGTCACAATGACCTGCGTCGTGTTGGGGTTTTTCGTGATGAAGTCGGCCGTCGAGTAGACGCCGCCCGCCGGGTACGGGCCGCCGATCTGCGAGACGGTGTCCTTCTCCGTGCGCGTGTCCCAGAGGGGCT
>JBBSII010000736.1:0-2134 GCA_038232175.1 Thermomicrobiales bacterium | reverse complement strand
CCCCGGCTGGCCCGGCGTCGCGAAACTTGCGGTGGAGGTCGAGCCGTACGCCGCCGAACTGCGCGCGCTCGGTCGCCCCGTCGCCACGTACCTCGCGGAGATCACCGTCGCGTGGATGGAGCGGCGAGCGGCGAGCGGGCGCGACGCACAGCGCCACAAGGTGATCTGGGACGCTGTCAATGTCGCCGCCGTCGTCCATCCGGCGTCCGTGACCGTCATGCCGCTGCCGTCGCCCACGCTCGATGTGGCGGGCGCGCACGACTTCGATCACCCCGGACGCATCGTGGATGTGGTGATGGATCTCGACGCTGCGTGGATCCTCAACGACATGCGGGAGGCGCTCCTTCGTCTCCCGGCGGCGGTGTGACGGCGATGCATGACGATGCGCGATCACCGGCCGTGACGGCGGACGCCATTCGCGCGGCGGTGCGGCGGCTCGGGCTGTCGGGCCGCGTGGTCTGCGTCCATGCGTCGCTCCGCTCGTTCGGCGTGGTCGCAGGCGGTGCGGCGGCGGTAATCGATGGCTTTCTCGCGGAGGGATGCACGCTGCTCGTCCCCGCCTTCACCGCTGCCTTCGCGATCCCGCCGCCGCATCTGCGCCCCGCCCGCAATGCGCGGGATTACGCGCGCGACACGGCGGCGACCGCAACGATGACGCGCATCTACACCCCGGACACGACGGAGATCGACCGCGCGCACATGGGTGCGATCCCCGCCGCCGTCCTTGCGCATCCGAATCATGTGCGCGGCAACCATCCGCAGAACTCCTTCGCCGCCGTCGGGCCGCGCGCTCACGCGCTGATCGACGGACAAGCGCCGCTCCGCGTCTACGCGCCGTTCGCCGCGCTCGTGGCGATGGACGGCGCGATTGTGCTGATGGGTGTGAGGCTGAACCGGATGACCTTCATCCACTACGCGGAGCAAGCGGCGGGCCGTACCCTCTTTCGTCGCTGGGCGAACGGGCCGGACGGCGCGCCGATGATGGTCGAGACGGGTGGCTGCTCGGCGGGGTTCGGCGCACTCGCACCGGTGGTCGCGCCACTGATGCGGAAAGCAGCCGTCGGTACGAGCGCGTGGACGGCGCTCCCGGCACGGGAAACGCTCCCCGCCCTCGTTGCGGCGATCCGGGCTGACCCGCGCATCACCCACTGCGGCGACGCAGAGTGCGCGCGGTGCAACGACGCCATACGGGGCGGGCCGATCCTCGCGCCGTACGGCGACTCGTGAGCGGTGCCGTGATCGCCACGTCACACCGCGAGCAGGGGGCGACCATCGCGATAGAAGCGCGCGGCGCGTCATCGTGGGTGCGGTGGTTCGTGCCGCTCATCCTCGCGAGCGCGGCGTCGCGGGCGGTGATTCTAGCGAGTAGCGCGGTGCAACTGACGCCGGACAGCCCCGGCTACCGCGACCTCGCGTCCAACCTGCTCCACCGCAACCTCGCGGACGATCCCGGCGAGCGCACGCCGGTCTACCCCACGCTGCTCGCGCTCTGCGGCCTGCACTTGGACGCCGTGCGCCTCGTGCAGATGGCGCTTGGGCTATGCATCACCGCCGCGCTCTTCAGCCTCGCGTGGCGTACGACGCACCGCGCCCCCGTCGCGACGCTCGCCGCCGCCTGCTACGGCCTGAGCATCTCCGCTATCCTCCATGAGAATGCGATCCTCACCGAGACGCTCGCCACCGCGCTGATCGTCGCGGTGGTCTGCCTCATTGCCGCCATGTTCGATGGATGGCGCACCGCATCGGGAGATCGCAGGCTAAGAGCCGATTGTAAAACCGTCCCCTCGCCTCTCGTACGGAGCCATCGCCGCCGCGATCTGATGCTCACCTTGCCTTTTGGGCGATGGAGAGCGGGTGCCCTTTGGGCGGTGGGGGGTGAGGAATTGAAACCGGCTCTAAAGCCTACGCTACCGGGGACGACCGGGATCACGCTCGCGGTCAGCGCCATCGCAGGGATGATCGCGCTCACGCGACCGCTCTATGCGTTCCTTCCGCTCGTGCTCCTGCTTCCGTTCCTGCTCCATGCGCGCGCCATCCACGCACGACGCGCCGTTATCGCTCAATGGATCTGTTGTCTGCTGCTCCCGGCGCTACTGCTGATCGGCGGGTGGTCGGCGTACAACGCGGCGCGGTT
>JBBSII010000735.1:0-2168 GCA_038232175.1 Thermomicrobiales bacterium | reverse complement strand
GGCAACTCCCACGGGCGCGCGACCTCCGGCGTGTCGCCCTTGACATTGTGCCCCACCGCGAACCGCTCCGTGATGACGTTGCGCGCGAAGAAGAAGGTGCGCGCGAGGCCGAGCGGATCGAGCACGAGTTCCTGCAACGCCGCCTCGAACGGCTTGCCGGTGAGCGCCTCGATCACGCGGCCCGCGAGGTAGAACCCGGCGTTGTTGTACGACCAGAGCGTGCCGAGCGGCGCGACCAGCGGCACGTCCGCCATCTTCGCCACAATCCGCGCGAGCGCGTCGTCGCCCGCGCCGAGGTCGTCGAAGTAATCGCCCACCCAGCCACCAGTGTGCGTCAGGCAATGCTGCATCGTCGCGCGCTCGGTCGCGTCCGCGTCCGCGAGATTGAGGCCGGGCAGATAGGTGCGGATCGGTGCCTGGAGATCGAGTTTCCCCGCCTCCACGAGGCGCATCGCCGCCGTGCCGGTGAAGGTCTTGGAGATCGAGCCGATCTGAAAGAGCGTGCGCGCGTCCACCGGCAGCGGGTGGTTCAGATTCGTGACGCCAAAACCGCCGACCTGCTCCGCGCCATCGTGGTAGATGCCGACCACGACGCCCGGCACATGGTAATGCGCCATCCCCTCCGTCACGAACGCCGACAGTTCCGCGTCCAACGAGTGCTCAGTGCTGGGTGCCATCTGTCGGTCGTGCTGAGTGCCCAATGCATGACCTCCATAATCTGCGAGTATCCAATGATTTCCGCCACACAGTATCACCAAACCCCTTCCCGATGCAGTAGCATAGCACTCAGCACTCAGCACTCAGCACTTCCCTATGGCACTCAGCACTTTCGAGAAGGAGCGAACCATTGGACCTTCAACTGACCGGCAAACGGGCGCTGGTGACGGGCGCGAGTCGTGGCATCGGGTTCGCCATCGCGCGGGGGTTGGCGACGGAGGGTGTCTGCGTCGCGCTCGCTGCCCGCACCGCCGCAGATGTCGAGGCGGCGGCGACGCAACTGCGGGAGACGGGCGCGGACGTCGTCGCGCTCACCGGCGATCTGACGGTCGCCGCCGATGTGGAGCGCGTCGTCCGCGAGGCGGCGGACGCCTTTGGGGGGCTGGACATCCTCGTGAACAACGTCGGCGGCGGCAAGGGCGGCGACACCGACGATGCGTGGGCGTACACCTTCGACGTGAACCTCAACGCGGCAGTGCGCGCGAGCCGCGCGGCGACCCCGCTGATGCGCGCGCAGCGGGGCGGCGTGATCCTGATTATCTCGTCCGTCTCCGGTTGGCAGGTCGGCGGCTCCCCGCAGTACAACGCGGCGAAGGCGGCGGAGATCATGTACGCCCGCTCGCTGGCGAAGGAATTGGGGCCGGACGGCATCCGCGTCAATGCCGTCTCCCCCGGCTCGATTATGTTCGAGGGCGGCGGCTGGGCGCGGCGCAAGGAGCGCGACCCCGAGGGCATCGCCACCTTCATCGCGAACGACATGCCCCTCGGTCGCTTCGGCACGCCGGAGGAGATCGCCGATGTCTGCGTCTTCCTCTGCTCGGCCCGCGCCAGCCTCGTCACCGGCGCGAACATCGCCGTCGATGGTTGCCAACTCAAGCCGTCGATCTGAGGAGAGATGCTTTGAACCACAGAGACACAGAGGGCACAGAGAGGGAGAAAAGGAGGGGATGAGAGAAATCGGTATGCTCTCTCCCTCTTCTTTTCCCTCCTCTGTATCCTCTGTGCCTCTGTGGTTTATTCTTTCCCAATGACGCATACGATGGCGATGCCAATCCGGGTCTTCGAGCGGCGGGCGGTGCGGGAGGCAGTCGCCTTCGCGCAGACGGGCGGGATCGCGCTGCACTTCTTCCGCTGGTCGCACCCGCATTTCGGCACCGGCGAGTACTGCCACGTCCTCTGCGCGGATCGCGATCTGCTGATCGAGTTCGGTGCGGCGTACGGCTTCTCGCCTACCCTGCTGCAACCACCGCGCCGGGGACGCGGCGTGTGGCACTACGACGCCTTCGGCTGGCGCGCCATCGCCCTCCGCTGCCTTGCCGCCAAACTCACCGCTGAGGAGGGGAAGGTTAGCCACAGAGACACAGAGGACACCGAGAGGAGAGAAGAGATGTGAGAACAGAAACAAACGGGATTCATTCGGGGAGTAGGTGGATGAGGAACGGTGGTCACGC
>JBBSII010000734.1:0-2179 GCA_038232175.1 Thermomicrobiales bacterium | reverse complement strand
CGTCGTCGAGAGCAGTTCGCCCCAGAAACAGGTGCGCGTCGAGCGGTTCGTGGAGGCGACGAGCACATCGTTCGGCTTCAGGCTGTCAATCGCGGCGATCTCCGCGCTGTAGGGGTCCGACGGCATCTCGTACACGTCCGTCGAGAGCACCGTGTGCGCCCGCCCGACGACGACCGCGTCCCGGTAGATCGGGCGAATCGTCGCATCCATCGCCTGCTCGCGGTAGCCGAGGCTGTCCAGCACATCGGAGAAGACCGAGACGTAGAGTTCCTGTTGGAGATAATCGAACAACTCGCGATCGTCCATGGCGGCCATTTCCCTCTTCCTTTCCCTTCCATCGATCATCAATGGGTACATCGGGCGCGCGATGCTATGCGAGGCCGAGGAGCGCGAGGCTGTCGCGGTGGATGATCGCCTCAATCTGATCCTCCGGCACGCGGGGCAGCGCGGTTCCGTCCAGGATCGCGTTGACGCGCCGCATCCCGTCCATCGTCTCCTGCGGCGTGGCGGCGGGGAAGTCCGACCCGAAGAGCAGCTTGTCCAGCACGCTCCACTCGGTCGCGTGGCGCATCGCGTTGTAGTGCGACCACTCGCGGTAGAAATTTGCGGAGACATCGGCCCAGAGATTCGGGTGCTTGCGGATCACGGTGAAGCAGTCGATCTGCCACGGATGCCCCATGTGCGCCATGATGACCGTGAGGTCCGGGAACGCCGTCGCGACCCGATCCATGTGGCGCGGGTGGGCGAAATCGAGACCCGCGAACCGCTCCGGCGAGGTTCCCTGATGAAACAGGATCGGCAGTCGCAACTCCTGCGCGCGGCGGTAGACACGGAACGCCGCCGGGCCAACGGGATCGAAGTTCTGGTAGTTCGGGCCGAACTTGATGCCGCGCAGGCCGAGGTCCTGTGTGGCACGCTCGATTTCCTCAAGCACATCGGCGGCGTGCGGGTGGAGCGTGAGAAAGCCGATGAACTTCTCCGGATACGCCCGCACGAACGCGGCGGTCTCGTCGTTGATGACACGAGCGGGCGCCATGTGGTGCGGCAGGATTTCGCGGGCGTCCGGTCGCGGGTCGGCGGCGATGTTAAAGCAGATCGCGCGATCCACCGACTCCATCACCGCGAGGTAGTCGTCCCATGTATAGGTCGTCGCAATCGTCTTGTCGGGCCGCAACTTCGCGCTCACCAGCGCGCCCGGCATCTCCGACTGGTCCCGGTATCGCGGCACATGCGTGTGGACATCAACGATCATCGTTCACCTCCGGGGAGTAACGAGTAACGAGTAGCAAGCTCAAAGTAACAAGTACGCGGCTCATTCTCCTTGTTGCTCGCTACTCGCTACTCGCTACTCGTTACTCAGCACTTCCTCGGTCGCTCTGACGCGCACGCCGAACCCCAGCCGCAGCGAGACCGCCGCCGCCGCTGTGATGACGGCGGGCGCGTAGTCGTTCGCCGCGAATTCCATCGTCGTGCCGGAGACGCTGAGGGCGGCGACGGTCGTGCCCGTCGCATCACGGATGGGCGCGGCGATGCAGGTCAGGCCGACGAACGATTCGTCGTCGTCGGTGGCATAGCCGCGCTCCCGGACGATGGCGAGCCGGTCGCGCAGCGCGTCGATGGTCGTAAGGGTTCTCGGCGTCCGGCTCGGCAGACCGTGCTCCGCGACGATTGCCTCCAGCGCGTCGGCGGGGAGATCGGCGATGAGCGCCTTGCCAAGCCCGGTGCAGTGCACGAGTTCCCGCGCCCCGACCTGCCCCGCGAAGTGGATCGGGCGCGGCGGCGTCACGACGGCGATGTGGGCAACCTGCCCTGCGTTGAGGATGCCGAGGTTTGCCGTCTGCGCGCACTCGTGCGCGAGCCGTTCGAGCGCGGGGCGCGCCGCCTGCTCAATGGAAAATGTCTGCTCGTAGATGCTGCCGAGTTCGAAGAGCCGCACGCCGAGGCGGTATCGCTCGGAGGCGGCGCGCTCAACGAACCCGTGCGCGTCCAGCACAGTGAGCAGGCGCACCGCCGTCCCCTTCGCCAGCCCGAGGCGCGTGCTGATCGCGGTTAGCGACTGCTCCGGGTGCGTCAGCGTGAAGGAGGTAAGAATCGCGAGGCCGCGCGCCAATGCACGCACTTGATAGTCGCCACTCATTGCCCGCGCCTTTCGCCGTCATGCCGCTATCGTGAAACTGCT
>JBBSII010000733.1:0-2180 GCA_038232175.1 Thermomicrobiales bacterium | reverse complement strand
CGTTGATCGCGCGGACGTGGTCGGCGTCGATATCGACGAGCGTCACGTCATACCCGGCGTCCGACAGGAACGCGCCGACCGTCCCGCCAATCGCCCCCGCGCCGACAATCGTGATCGGGACTCCGTGCAGATCATTCGCGGGCATCATCGCCTCCTCGGTATCGGCTAGACATGGCTTATCACGCGGCTATCGTATCGCAGAACGGCGCGCGGCGTGTATGATCGATGCTATATGGTGGCGGCGAGATTCGGCAGGCTAAAGCCCGCCGCCGCCCCAAAACACGAGGGGGGAGAAACGATGGCGAGCACGATCCACGATCTCACGCGGCATCAGGAGCGGTTCGCGCGGTCGGGCGCGGTGCTCGCCGGGGGCGTCTCCGCGACGCTGCGCATCAACATGGCGATTGGGCACCCGATTTACATGGAGCGTGCGGACGGTCCGTATCTGTACGACGCCGATGGGCAGCGGTTCATCGACTTCAACCTCGGCAACGGCGCGGCGCTCCTCGGCCACCGACACCCCGGCGTGCAGGCGGCGATGATCGAGGCGGTGGAGCGCGGCCTGCTCACGGGGAGCGAGACGGTGGAGCACGCCCAATTGGCGGAAACGCTCGCCGCCTGCATCCCGAGCGCGGAGCGTTCCCGCTTCTCGACGGCGGGCACGGAAGCGCCGATGCTCGCCGTACGCATCGCCCGCGCACACACGGAGCGGCACAAAATCCTCAAGTTCGAGGGGCACTTCCACGGGCTGTACGACGCCTTCATGTACAACCAGAAAGTGCCCCTCGCCACGCCGGATGCGCCACCGACCGCCGAATCCGCCGGGATGATCGGCGACCCGTCGGACACGATCGTCCTCCCGTGGAACGACCCCGAACGTTTCGTGGCGACGCTCGCGCGCGACGGGGAACGTATCGCGGCGGTGATCTGCGAGCCGATCAACTACAACTCCGGCTGCATCCCGCCCGACCCCGGCTTCCTCGAATTGCTGCGGGAGGAGACGCGCGCCCGTGGCATCGTGCTGATCTTCGATGAGGTGCTTTCCGGCTTCCGCACGGGCATCGGCGGCGCGCAGGCGTATTATGGCGTCACGCCGGATATGACGACCCTCGCGAAGGCGCTGGCGAATGGCGCGCCGCTCAGCGCGACCGTTGGCAGCGCGGCGGTGATGGGCGCAATCAGGGCCGGTGGCGCGGTCCACAGCGGCACGTACTCCGGCAACCTCTTCGGCGTCCTCGCCGCACAGGCGACGTTCCGCGCGCTGCGCGAGCCGGGCTGCTACGACACCCTGAACGCCAACGCCGCGTGGTTCTACGACAACGTGCAGGCGATCTTCGACCGCGCGCACCTGCCCGCGCGCATTCAGGGGATCGGCGCGCGCTTCGGCCTCTTCTTCGGTGTCGATCCCACCGCCCCGATCACCACCTACGCCCAGGCCGCCGCGCACGACCCCGCGCTCGCCAGCCGGTTCATCGGGGCGGCGCTCCTGCGCGGCGTCTACATCCACGGCTACTCCGCCGCCCATGCCCCCGGCCACGCCGGCATCTCCCTCGCGCACACGCGGGCAGTGCTGACTGACGCCCTCGATCGCCTCGATGCCGCTGCGCGGGATGTGGCGGGCAGGGGATAGAAGCCAGAAGCCAGAAGCCAGAATGTGGCGTGTTGGTGCTTGTCTCTAACATCCGGCTTCCAGCCTCTGGTTTCTGGCTCCTATCCCCTACCGTTTGCGCCGGGTCAACATAATGCATACACTTTGGGGGATGGCGAAACCGCGTGGGAACGTGGTACGCTGTCTCTGGAGCAAAACACTGGTCGTGATGTGATGCATGTGCGGGAAATTGGCCATGCATCGCGCGCGATCAGCGTCGGCGATAGGTAGGCGGGCAGCGTCGCCGGGTGGGAAGAGGGAAGCGATGGCAGAACCGGAACGGAAATGCAGCACGTGCAAATTCTATGAACCAGCACCGATCTGGCGAAAGGGTTGGTGCCGCAATCCCCTCCTGTACGCGCCGCAGCAATCGCACCTCGTTGCGGAAGACGATCTGGACTGCTCGCGTGGCCTGAGTGATTATTGGGAGGCGGCCGATGGTACCGGCCCCAATTCAGGAGTAAATCTCGCTATGAGCGGACGTGACCCCTTCGGGCGAAACACAGATCGGGGCGAACGCGGCAATAACAAT
>JBBSII010000732.1:0-2194 GCA_038232175.1 Thermomicrobiales bacterium | reverse complement strand
TTGACGAGCGGGCGCATGAAGGCGACGAGGTCGAGTTCGTGGATCGCGTAGCGGCCGTGCAGCGCGTCCGGCACCGCCGCCGTGATGAGGACGAGTGGCACGCTGTCGCTCTTCGCGACGAGCGCGGCGGTCGCGAGGTTCGTCGAGCCGGGGCCGGGGACGACGAGACAGACGCCCGGCCTGCCGGTCGCGCGGGCGTATCCGTCGGCGGCGAAGCCCGCGCCACCCTCGTGCCGCGTGACGACCGCGCGGATCGACGGATGATCGTGTAGGAGGTCGTACGGGAGGAGCGTGTGCACGCCGGGGATGCCGAAGAGATAGGCCACACCCTGCGCCGCGAGCGCGTCGATTAGCGCGGAAGCGCCGGTCCCGTTGGTCGTTGTCACGGCTGCTCCTTGCGCACGATCCCGATCACATCTGTGCGGGCTAATCATACCATGCGCGTCCGGTCGGGCCGGGCGCGGCGGGATGCTACAATGCGCTCCGGTGCGGGAGAAGCGAGGATGGCGCAAGTTGGGCGGGGAATGATCGACGCAACGACCGGGCGGCGGGGCAGAGCGGGCAGCATCCAACGGTTGTGCCGCTGGTCGCCGCGCACCGGGCATGACCGTTCATTGATCTTTGTCGCGCTCTGTACCGTCGCCGTCGCCACGGTTCTGGTGCTGTTCCAGGTGCCGTACCGCCACACGATCCGCGTAGGGAATGCGACCGGGGCGGTCGGCACGGGCTTCTATGACCCCGAAGGGAAGGGCGATTTCACCTATCGCTGGACGACGCAGCAGGCGACTGTCCTGCTGCCGCAGGGTGTCTTCCCCGGCGAGGCGGATGTCGTGCTCTCCGGCAATCGCCCCGGCAGCGTGCCGCCGCGCGTCGCTATTGCCTTAGAGAATCAGCCGAATCGTGTCGGCACCGAGATTCGCAGCACGGCGGACTTCGTTCCGTATCCGTTCCGATTGCCCGCCGATGGCGGCGCGATCAACCCGGCGGATATGCCCGGCCTGACGCTGCGCCCATCGGATACCGCCGTCCCACCGAAGGAGAATCGCGCGCTCGGCGTGGCGGTGGAGCGGGTCGTCGTCTTCACGAACCCGCTCCGCTTCGGCCCGGTGCGCCCGCCGTCGCTCGCGCTGCTGCTCGTGCTGGGGATGGCGGCGATCCTCGCGCTCGCCGCGCTCTCCGCCGCGCTGCCGCTCGTGCAACTCGCCTGCGTCGCGTACGCGCCGGTGCTGCTCGCGGCGGCCTATCTCGCGGGGCGGCGCGCGGACGATCCGGGCCAGCAGGCGCACGCGGTGGTTGGTTTCACCGCCGCCGCGCTCATCGCCTTCATGATCGTCTTCTCGCGGCGGCTCCGCGCCCGCCCGTGGGTGCACGCAGTCGGCGCGCTCGACGGGCGTGTGCTGGTCGGTATCGCCGTCGTCGTCGCGCTCGGCTACGCGGCGTACACCTCGCACCGGATGTTCGGACGGCTCTACGACGACACGCACATCACCCTCCGCTACGCGCAAAATCTCGCGGACGGCGACGGGCTGCGTTTTAATCCTGGCGAGCGGCCGGTGGAGGGGTACACGAACTTTCTGCTCACCGTCTTCCTCGCGGGGTGCGCGAAAGTCGGGCTGCCGCTGCTCGTGATGGCGAAGGCGTGCTCCATCGTCGCCGCGCTCGGTGTCGTCGTCGCGACGTACTGGCTCACAACGCTCGTGTTGCCCAACGCGCCGGGGTTGCTCCGCGCGCTCCCGTCGTTCGTGCTCGCCGGGTGCGGCTGGTTTGCCTTCTTCGCGGCGATTGGCTTGGAGACGCATCTTTTTGCATTGCTCATCATCGTCGCGGCGTGCCTGACGCTGCGGCGCGCGTGGCCGTGGGCGGGCCTCGCCTTCGCCGCCGCCTACCTGACTCGACCGGAAGGCGCGGGCCTCTGGGCCGTGACGCTCGGCTGGCTGATCTGGGGTGTGGTGTCACCGACGCTGCTTCCCCGGTTCGGGAAACGCGCGGCACGCCCTTTGACTGCGGACGGCGCGTGGCACGACGCCCCCCCCACGGCCCGCGCACTCCTTTCGTTCGCGCTCCCGTTCGTGGTGATCGCCGGGGTGCACGAAATCTGGCGGCTGCTCTACTACGGCGAGCCGCTGCCGAACACGTTCTACGACAAGGTTGGCTCCACAACGCAGCAGGTGCGCCGTGGTCTCGATTACGTCAC
>JBBSII010000731.1:0-2195 GCA_038232175.1 Thermomicrobiales bacterium | reverse complement strand
GGTCGTCATCCGTGTAGGCGCCGGGCTAGGCTCCGGCGAAGACGATGCAGACGGGGCTTCCCGTGTGCACAATGTGGCCGGTCGGGGTGAGGGCGCCCGTCTGCGGGTCAATGCGGAAGACGACGATGGTGTCGCTCTCCTGATTGGCGCAGTGGAGGAACGCGCCCGGCGGGTCGAGGGCGAAGAAGCGCGGCACCGTGCCGAGGGTCGGCGCCCATCCGGTCGCAGTCAGCGCGCCGGTGGCCTGATCGATGGCGAAGATGGCGACAGTGTCGTGCCCGCGATTCGAGCCGTAGAGGAAGCGGCCCGATGGCGCGATGGCAATCTCCGCCGTCGCGCTCGCACCGGTGAAGCCGGGCGGCAGCGTCGAGACGACCTGTCGCGTCGTCAGCACGCCGCGCGCCGCGTCGTAGTCGTAGGTGGTGATCGTCGAATCCAACTCGTTGATGACGTAGGCGTGCGGCAGGCGCGGGTGGAAGGCGACGTGGCGCGGCCCCGCCCCCGGTTGCGTCGCCACAACGGGCGGATCACCCGGCACGAGCGTGCCGCGCGCGGCGTCGAAGTGATAGACGAAGACCCGGTCGAGGCCCTTGTCCGGCACGGCGAGGAACCGACCGGCGGGGTCGAAAGGGCTGTGGTGCGGGTGCGCGCTCCCCTGCTCGGCACGGTTCGGGCCGGGGTCGCCAGTCTGCGTGACCACGTCGCTGGGCGGCGCGAGCGTCCTATCCGCGTTGATTGGCAGGACGGCCACCGTCCCCTCCGTGTAGTTCGCCACCGCGAGGAAGCGGCCAGTGGGGTGCACGTCCACATGCACCGGGTTCGCGCCGCCCGATGGTTGCGTGTTCAGGAAGGTCAATCGCCCGCTCTCGCGGTCGATGGCGTAGGCGCTGACCGCGCGGAAATCATTGCCGCCATGGACGCAGTAGAGCGTACGTCGGCGGGAGTCGAGCGCGAGGAACGAGGGGTTGGGCACACCCACGACAAGTTGCACACACTCCCACGCGCCGGAATCGGGGGCGATCCGGTAGACCGCGATGCCCGCGCCACGCCCGCTGCGGTCCGGTGTCGTGTAGCAACCCACGTAGGCAAACATGGATGCGACTATAGGGGCGGATGCGGCGCGCGTCAAACGGCGCGGGGAGTCCTTCCTAACCCCCCGGCCCCCTTCCCTCGGAGGGAAGGGGGAGGGGCAATCGTCTTTTGGCGATTGCCCATTTTGCTCCCCTCTCCGCTTCGGGGAGGGGCGCCCATCCAGCGCGTATTTCGCATGACGAACTTTCATGTCACGGTGCATCGGCGTCTGCACGCTTTATGTACGTGCGCCATAGGGTCTGCTACACTGCGCCGCATAGTACGGGGTCATTGCCCGGAGCGCCGGGGATTGTCGGGACATGAAAGGGTACATGCCGGTGGAGGAGTTGATCCCGTTTTACGGCGGGGAAGCGGTCAATCTTGTCGTCGCCGATCCAGGCGAACACGCGGAATGGACCGAGCGGGCCAACGCGATGCCGTCCATCCAGTTGTCGGCGCGCTCACTGTGCGATCTCGAACTGCTCGCGACGGGCGCATTCTCGCCGTTGCGCCGTTTCATGGGCGAGGCGGACTACCGGCGTGTCGTCACCGAGATGCGGCTGGCGAGTGGACTTCTCTGGCCAATCCCGATCACGCTGCCCGTCGCCGAGGACGCGCCCGTGGCGGTCGGCGCGTGGGTCGCGCTCCGGAGCGCGACGAACGACCTGCTCGCGGTGATGCACGTCGAGGAGAAGTACCGCTGGGATCGGGAATCCGAGGCGCGGCAGGTCTTCGGCACGACGGACGTGCGGCACCCGCTCGTGGCGGAAATGGCGACATGGGGGCCGTGGTACGTCAGCGGTGAACTGAAGACGCTCCAACTGCCGAAGCACTATAGCTTCGCGCACCTGCGCCGGACACCGCTTGAGGTGCGCCGCGAGCTGACGCGCATGGGGCAGTCGGATGTAGTGGCGTTCCAGACGCGCAACCCGATCCACCGGGCGCACGAGGAGTTGACGAAGCGGGCGTCGGCCGAGGTCGGTGGCTCGCTCCTGATCCATCCCGTCGTCGGCCTCACGAAGCCCGGCGATGTGGATTACTACACGCGCGTCCGCTGCTACCAGGCGCTCGTGGAGAATCACTACGACCGGGAGCGCACGCTGCTCAGCCTCCTGCCGCTCGCC
>JBBSII010000730.1:0-2208 GCA_038232175.1 Thermomicrobiales bacterium | reverse complement strand
GCGGGTACACGCCGGACGACGAACAAGGGGTGTTCCGCGCTGCCGGCTTCGTGGGCCCGGAAGTAGTTACGGTCACCGGCGGTGACATCTTCCAGCGTTCGGAAGACCAGGTCATGGCCTCGGTGCTGTCGCTGTCCAGTGCCGCGCCGCACCTGTTCGGTGACCGGCTCGCCGCGTTCCTCGGCGATCTCCGGCAGCTGCTGCGCGAGGCATCACCGTCCGGGATCTTCACCGAACAGCTACAGGACATGCGCCTGTTCGTGTGGCGCATTTCAGGGCCGGCATCGCTTGCGCCGTGATCCCGCATCGGATCCGGCTGCGGGACGGTTCGGTCGGCTCCGGCCTTGGTAGAGACAGTTCCGGCCTCGACTGCGCATGATGGAGTCGTGATGAAGCGGCAGACAGTCTCTTCGGGAGCGCGGTGGGAGTCGCTGGTGGGCTACTCACGTGCGGTTCGCGTCGGCCAGTGGGTATCGGTTGCCGGCACAACCGCAGCAGCGGAAGGCGGCGGCGCGGTCGGTGAAGACGACATTGGGGAGCAGGCGCGCGAGGCGCTGCGCCGCATCCAGCTCGCGCTCGAGCAGGCGGGTGCGCGGCTGGAGGACGTCGTACGGACCCGAATGTTTGTGACCGACATCAGCCGGTGGCAGGAGGTGGGGCGTGCGCACGGCGAGGTCTTCGCGAAGATCCGTCCAGCAACCTCTATGGTCGAGGTCAGCAAGCTAATAGACCCGGCGCTGCTCGTGGAAATCGAAGCCGACGCCGTCGTCCCGTAGACGATCCGCTTGCGGCTACAAGCCGGCGGCCCGGCGAGCTGCGATGACGACGGGATTGTTCGGCGTATCGGCCCAGACGATCTCGAAGTAGTTGCCCTCAGGGTCGCAAAGGTAGGCCGAGCGACCGGTGAAGAACTCCGCGTCGACGGGTTCCTTCGTCACGCGAGCGCCCGCGGCGCGCATATGCTCGGTGACCCGGTCCACCTCCTCGGCGCTGTCGACTGTCGACCTGAACGCCGATGGTGAAGCGAATGCCTCCGCTGCACGGCTCGGGTTCGGTGTTGCCGTCGCGGGCGAGTTTGGCGACGGGGAACACTGCTATCAAGATGCCCCGCAGTTCGAAGACCGCGAACTCGCCGTCGTCCATCACCTGCGGCCAACCCACCCGCTGGTAGAAGTCGCGAAGCGCGCCAAAGTCGCGGGCGCCGAGAGTGATCAGGTTGGCGAGCGGAAGTTGGTCGGTCACGCCTCCAGTATCCGTCCGTGCGCCGACAACGGCCCGCGTCGCATCGTGCGACTGTCCCGCTGCGGTGGCGCGCGGGTATGCGGCCAGTTGCTTTCGTCAGGGGGCCATGATCGCGGGGGGAGCAGGGGACTCGATGCGGGGCAACGGTTCTGCGACGGCGGGGCTGCGGCGTCAGCGGATACGGGAGCCCCCTGTACCGATCCGTTCTCACACAAGGTCAGCTCGACGGCAGACGCCCGTACCGTGACAGCCTGAGCCCGGAGAAGGAGGGCAGGCGATGCCGAAAGCAGTCAAGGGAAATGCGGGGCGAAAGCCGCCAGAACCGTCGGCGGACCACTCCGCCATCGACGATTGGCTCCGGCGCCTGATGCCGGATCTGCAGCCCATCGTCAGCGGTTGGACGAGTCGATCCGAGCGACAGTCCCTGGCGTTCGCTACGCCGTCAAGTGGAAGCGGGCGTACTACGGACTATCAGATCACGGCTGGATCATCGAGATCGCCGCCTACGACGTCTCCGTGAATGTCGTCTTCCTCGGCGGCGCGGACTTGGACCCCCCGCCGCCGCTCGGATCCACGGACCGGACCCGATACGCCAAGGTGACCAGCCTGGAGGAGGCGCAGCGACCGGAACTGAAGAAGTGGATCGAGCAAGCGGGCCGCACGCCGGGATGGAAGTGAAGGGCATCGCGCCAGGTCGACGGGTGGCACATCATGCCCACCACGGCGGGTGTCCCATATTGTCCGCCTGAGAGTCCGTGCCTGGGCTGCATCTGATCGCCGGGTCGAGCCCGATAGAGGGGACGCTCGCGAACGCCAGTTCCGTACGGACGGGATGCGCACAAGACAGCGTGCCGAGCCTCGCCGTAAGGGGAACGACCAGCGCGACAGTCGTGAGGCCCGCGAGCCATGAGGCGGCCCCGAACGGATCGCCGTTGGAGGATCCACATATGACATGGCGCGGGCCCG
>JBBSII010000729.1:0-2209 GCA_038232175.1 Thermomicrobiales bacterium | reverse complement strand
TGCAGCGCGCCGAAGTAGCGGAGCGTGAGCGCCTCGCGCTGGCTGGCGGGGAGGTCGCGGATGCGCGCGTGCAGATCGTCCTCCGCTTCCCACCGAATGATCTCCTGCTCGGGCAGTGGCGCGGCATCGGCAAGCGACGGCATGTCCGCAATTGCGACCGTGACGCAGCGACGCCGGTGATAGTCGGTTAGGGTGTGCCGTGCGATGCCAAAAAGCCACGCCGCCAACGACCCGCGCCCCGTGTACGCACCGATGCTGACCAACGCCTTGCTGACCGTGCTGGCGGTCAGGTCCTCCGCATCGGCGGCGTTCCCCCCGGTGTGATGGGAGAAATACCGATAGAGGGGTGGCACATGTTCCTGGTAGCGCAGCGCGAACTCAATCGCGGTCATGTGCTCGGTCACAGCATGTCGCTCACTCCGCATATCGACCTGCTTTGCGCTTCAACGGCACCCCTCCACCCGGTATCTGGCAAACCTCGATTGTTCACCTCGCGCCGAGTACCCAGATGTTGCGCGGCATCCTCTGTCCTGTATGTCGCGGGGAGGGGCGTAAAGTTACGCGATGCGTCAGGCCATGTGTGCAGAGCGGTGCGCCGATTGCCCGGCCCGCTCCGCCTATTTTCTCATGGGATGAAGGAAAGCGAAGAACGAGCGCGTCGTCACGGCTCGTTCTTCGCTGCCCAACCTTACCCGGCGACACATGGCGGGTGGATAGCGCTACTCCGGGGGCATCATCGGCTGTATCACCACGCTTGATGCGACGACCGGCGCGCGCTTCATCTCGGTGGACAGGGAGGAGATTGAGCCGAGGACGAGACCGAGCGCGGCCCCGACCACCGCGCCGCCGACCACCCCGCCGACAATGTCCATCATGGAGGAGCCGATCACCAGCGTCGTGACGAGCATCACGCCGCCACCTAGGAGGAGACCGAAGCCGACGCCCAGACCCGCGCCGATCTCCGCATTCTGTTGCGCTCGCTCGATGACCGAGCCTTCGGTGCGCGCCCGCTCGCTGTTGTTACTGAGGACGAACATCGCACCGAGCACCGCGCCGTAGACAAGGTGGAGCGCGAGGTTGCCGATGACCGGCAGCGGGCCGGCACCGAGGCGCACACCGAAGAAGCCGCCGCCGACCAGCGGGAGGAAGACGACGAGCGAGAGGATGTAGAGCGGCAGGGCAAAGATGACGCCGCGCACCGGGCCGGACAATCGCGCGAGCCGGTCGTTCGCGTCAATGGCGACGAACATCGCCCAGATCAGACCGGCGGCGAGGTTGATGCCGACCGCCCCGAGCGGCGAGGCGTGCACCATCGTCATGACAGGGTTGTGCGCCAGCGCGTAGAGCCAGCGTTGCACCGTATTCCCCGTGGCGCCACCGAGGCCGAGTGCGATGGCGTATGCCAGCAGCGTGACCACCGCCATCGCCGTTGTCGCGACGAAGCCGGAGAGGACCGCCGGGCCGAGGCGCTCCTTGCGGATGCGCGCGGAGAGACCGAGGGACGCAGAGGATGAAGAAGCCTGTCCTGCCATGGGAACCTCCAGAGCGCGCGGGGAGCCGTGCGCTGCCGATACCGTCGGCAGCCAACTCCACCAATAAATCCGCATCATGTGTGCGCGGATCGTCCACCCATACGCTACGTGGAGACTCTGTAGCAGTTCTCTCGGAGGCATTACGATTGCGATTTGCTGTTCCGACAATCATCCCCGTGGGCGCATCGGTATCAGCGGTACGACGCCGCCTGCATGTCGAAGAGTTCGGCGTACCGCCCGCCCTTGAGGAGCAGTTCGCCGTGGCTGCCGTCCTCGATCACGCGGCCATCCTCGATGACGACGATCCGCGTCGCCATGCGCACGGTGCTGAAGCGGTGGGAGATCAGCACCGCCATCTTCCCCTCAGTCAGGTCGTCGAACGCCGCGAAGACCTCGTACTCGCTGCGCACGTCGAGCGACGAGGTCGGCTCGTCGAGGATCAGCAGGTCCGCGTCGCGCATGAAGGCGCGGGCAATCGCCACCTTCTGCCACTGGCCGATGCTCAGTTCCTGCCCGTCCTGGAACCAGCGACCGAGCGGCGTGTCGTACCCCTGTGGCAGCGCGTCGATCACGGCGTCCGCGCCCGCCTCCGCCGCCGCCCGCGCGATGCGCGCCGTGTCGTCGATCGCCTCGATCCGCCCGAAGGCGATGTTCTCGCCCGCCGTCAACTGGTACTT
>JBBSII010000728.1:0-2214 GCA_038232175.1 Thermomicrobiales bacterium | reverse complement strand
GCCGCAGCGCGTGCTGGGTGAACGGACGCCAGAGCGCGTCCAGATCGACGGGCGCTGTTTCAACGTGTGTGGCCATCCGTCCCTCCTTCGCATCAAACGGTACGTCTGCGGTTCATCGTGGGCGCCATCGTATCACGATCCAGGGCGAAGCGCCCTGATCCCCGCCAACGCTGGGCTTGTGCATTCGCGTGGCGCAGCGCGTACAATCGTGGGACGCGGCGCGAACGGCGGTGCGTGATGGGATCACGAAGGGTGGCCGGTGGGTGACAGTCAGTGGGCGGCGTTTGAATCTCCTTTCTTCACTGCGATACCGCGACAGCCGGGTCTTCTGGGCGGGCGCGACCTTCGCCAGCATCGCGCAGGCGGCGTTTCTCGTCTCGACCGGGTGGCTCGCCTTTCAGTTGAAGGGGAGCGGCGCGGTCGGGATTGTGACTTTCGCGACGATGCTGCCGCTGCTCCTCGCGACGCCGGTGGGTGGCCTGCTCGCGGACCGGATGGACCGCCGCACGCTCGTCATCGGGGCGCAGATCGCCCAGGGAAGCGTCGCGCTTGCGCTCGGCGTGCAGACGATCCTCGGCACGACGCCGTTCGCGGAGTTCGTCGCGCTCGTCTTCGTCTCCGGCATCGCGCGGGCGGTCGAGTTGCCGACGGTGCAGACGATGCTGCCGAACCTCGTGCCACCGAGGGAATTGCTCAACACGTTCTCGCTGAATGGCCTCGGCACGCTCGGCTCGCGGTTTGTCGGGCCGGCCGCGATGGCGCCGATCCTCGCGACGCGGGGCGCGGGACTGGCGTTCCTGATTATCGCCGCGCTCTACCTGCCCGCGCTCGTCTTCGTGCTGCGCGTGCCACGGATGCCGCGCACGAATTTGTCGACGGTGGGCGTCGGCGAGCAGATCCGCGAGGGTGGGCGCTACATCCGGCAGCGGGGCATCGTCGCGCTGCTGCTCGGCGTCGTTGTGCTCCACTGCTCCCTGACGATGGCGTTCGACTCCACGCTGCCGCTGTTCGCGAACCAGAACCTGCGCGGCAATGGCGCGATCTACTCGTCGCTCGTCGCGTCGATCGGGCTGGGCGCGATCGCGGCGACGCTCTTCCTCGCGGGCGTGCGCTCCCGCGCCCTGCGGGGCATCCTGCTTCTTGTCGGCGCGGTGGCGAGCGGCATCGCGACGGTGCTGATGTCCCTCTCCGGCGTCTGGATATTCGCGGCGCTCTCGATGTTCATCGTCGGGGCGTCACAGGCGCTCTTCATGACGCTCGCGTTCGCGCTCGTGCAGGAGGCAGTGCCGGACGCGCTGCGGGGCCGCGTGACGGGACTCTTCATCATGAGCGCGGGAGGCATCATGTCCTTCGGCAACCTCGCCAACGGCTACCTGGCGGGCCGTTTCGGCGCGTCGCCGGTACTCGGCATCCCCGGCGTGGTCTTCATCATCGCCGTGCTGCTCATCAGCGGCCTGCGGCCCGCACTCCGGCGGCTCTACGCGGAAGGCGCACTCCCCGTCGACCGTCTCGAACCCGTCGCCATCGCCATGGGGGACGGGTAAGGGAATTCCTACCTCCCGGCGCCCGCGCCGGGAGGTAGCCGGGGGTTAGGTCTTGAAAATTGTGTGCACCGCGACGCGCCAGCCGGGCAGTGCGGGTTCGGCGTTCGCTGTGTCGCCCATCGCGAAGTGGGTCGGATCGTCCGGCCTCTCCGCGCGGTGAGAGGCGATAGTCTTGTGGATGGGGTCCACGTCCCAGACGACGACCGTGCCCGCTGCGAAGTAATCACGTCGTTTGGCGGCGTACGCGCGGTTGGCCGCCGGGCCATAATCGCCCTCGGAGCGGACCTCGGCAGCGAAGACGGGCGCACCCTCGACGAAACGCATCAAGTTATCGGGCACGGCGAATGTATATGCCGCGTCCGGGCTGAACGACTTTCGGCGAGGCAGATTGACGAGAAACGCGACATTATCGGGGAGTGCATATCCCGAACCCGTCTCCTCCTCATACTGCGACAGGGCAACACAAATCCGAAACGAGACGCGACCAGGTGTAAAACCCGTGGGTGACATATGCACCAACTCTCCGTCCACGAGTTCGTACGTGCCGGTATCGTTCGGGGCGTTGTAGAGGTCGTCAATTGTCGCTTCCGTGCGTGTCGCCATCGCGGTGCTCCTTCACTGTCAGTCGTGCACACACAGTATAGCGAGAATCTTACGCGAGGCCACCGCT
>JBBSII010000727.1:0-2214 GCA_038232175.1 Thermomicrobiales bacterium | reverse complement strand
CGGGCGACGGAACGCGGTCTTCTTCGCCATCCTCGCCGCCACGGGCGCGCGCGTCAACGCGCTGCGGGAATTGGACGGTGTGGATGCCGTCGTGCTTGCGTCGGGGCGTGTGCGCCTTCTCCTGCACGAGAAGGGCAAGGCCGAACCGCGGGAGGTCGAATTGAGCCGAGACCTCGGTGCCGCGCTGCGCGACTACGTCGACTCATTCAATCTGCGGGCGGCACGCAGTCGCTGGCGGAGCCGCATCTTGCTCGGCGAGCGCGGCCCGATCTGGCGGGGCCTGGGAGGCAGGCGGTGGTCCTACGCCGCGGTGCGTTCGACCCTACGCGCGGCATGCCGCGCCGCAGGGATGGAACCGTTCCATCCCCACGCCCTGCGGCGAGCGTTCGCCACCGATGCGGCCAGCCTCCTGCCGCGGCATATCGTGGCGCAGGCCGGCGGCTGGCAGGGGCTGGAGCGACTGGACGACCACTACGTCCGCCCCCGGCCCCGGGACCTCTGGGCGAAGCTCGAACGGCGCGGATGCACGCATGCGGCGGGCAGGCGAGAGGGATGGTCGGTCGATGCACCAGTTGCCGCTATTTAGGGTCCATTCATCTGCGGAAGGGGCACGCCGGGCGCGCGGGCCACTCGACGCGGCATCGGAGCACCTGCTGCGGATCTACCGCGCCGAGCGCGGTGCCGCGCTCGCCCACCCCCGCTCGGTCGCGCGCGAGGTGTCGCAGTTGCGGTCGATCGCCCGCGAGAGCAATGGCGCGCGGACCCCGGTCCCGCTCGCCATCCTGTTCGCCGACCCCGAACGCGTCGCGCACGCCCTGCGCGAGCCGGCGCACCCGATCGCGCGGTCGACCGGCTTGGCGCGCCTCCTCGCCGCCCAGCGCTTCATCCGGATCATCGGCCCCCGGCTGGGGCGCGATCCGGCGGCGGACCTGGACGCCCTGGATCGATCCCTGCCCGCTCGCCGGCAGACGGGGTGGCACGCGGCCGGGACCGTCGTGGCCGGCGCGAAGGGGCGACGCCGTCGGCGCGCGCCGACGCTGGATACCGCCGACCTGCACCGGCTGATCGAGGCAGCGGGGGGCGCGACAGGCGCCGCGCGAGCTGCGCGCGACCGCGCCCTCGTGGCGCTCCACTGCTTCTCGGGGCTCCGGCCGGAGGAAATCGCCCGTCTGCGCTGGGAGGATCTGGGCCTGACGAATGCCGACGGCGGATACCGGCGGCTCACGGCGGCAGTCGTGCGCGGCGGACGACCGCTGCATCTGCCGGTCCCCGGCCCCGCCGCGGGGCAACTGCGGGCCCTGGCGGGTGTGGCATGGGACGGGGTCGACCCGCTCGCCGGCCCGGTCTTCGTGGCCCGCGCTTCCGGCCGGTCGCTCGGCTACCGCGCGGCACGCGACGTCCTGCGCGCCGCGTGCCGCCGCTCCGGCATTCCCCCCATCGAGACGGCCGACCTGCGGGCGGCGTTCGCGCACTGGCTGCTGGCGCAGGGGTTATCGGACCACGAGGTGGGGGCGGTGCTGGGGGTGGCGCGGGTGCGCAGCGTGGACCGACTGCTCCGCCGCCACCGCGCGTTGGACGCGCAGCGGAGGGTGCGCGAGATGCTCGAGCGGTGAGACGAGCACTTCGGCGCGTCGGCCCCCCAAAGTGGCAGAAGGTCTCGCTCGGTGCCAGGCGTGAGGTCAATCGATAGCGAGTTCGCAGCATCGTAATTCAACATATCCCTACAGCACCTCTCACCGCATAGCACGCGAACCGGCCGGATTTTCGCCGCTTGCGCGATATGTCGCCTGTTTGATGCCGATTACAATCGGACCGGTCCATGGGCCCTTGATGTTGTCGCGTCGCATCGTCGAAATCGGTAGCCCGCATCATGCGTCCCGCGCTTCGACCAACCCGCACGCCTCGCGCAACGTGGCGAAGAAGTAGGCCATCTTATTGCGCACCTTCGCCTGATGCTTCGTGCGCTGCCGCGCCGGGTAGACGTGCTGTTCGACGAAAACTTCCTCGGTGATGTCCAGCGCCGCGAAGATATTGCGCGCCTGCTTGCAATTCGATGCCAGGTGGGCGGCATCGCCGAACTCGCGCGAGAGATCGACGATCAGGTTGTCGAGGTAGCCCGTTATCCCCGGGTTATCCACAATTTTTCTGCGGGTGGTGTCATTCGAATGTTCGAATTGACCTTGTTTAACTGTCTCTTGTTTAACTGTCTCTTGT
>JBBSII010000726.1:0-2215 GCA_038232175.1 Thermomicrobiales bacterium | reverse complement strand
CGACATCGTTGCTCGTCACCGCCCGCGCACTCGTCACCGCGCACACTCCCGTGATTTGCCAGTGATTAGACGTATAATCAGATGCACTTTCCGTTATAGCACGCCTGTCAATGGGGAGTAACGAGCAGCGAGTAACAAGAAGGGGACGCTGCTCGCGTTGCGATTCTTGTTACTTTTGACTCGTTGCTCGCTATACCTCGTCAAGGGATGGGGGTTCTCCCGCGATCTCGATGATGCCGTATACCCGTTTCTCGGTTACCGGACGGAGCAAAATCGTGGATGAGACGCGATGGGGGTGCATACGTCAGTGCCGATCGAGAACGCCGTCGCTGTGACTGGGAATGTGGCGATTTTGGTGCATCGAGAGTGGTCAAGAGCCCCCCTCCTCTGACGAGGTATGCTTAATCGCAGCTCACTTGTGCTCCGCCACTCCTCTCACATTTCCGGAAAGGCCACGATTGCCGTGCCATTTCCGTCCGGCTTTCGGAGTAGACTACCCTGACAAGCAGATCTCATCCGAGCGGTAGAAGGGAGTGCGTGATGGAGATTGTCGGAGATGCGTGGCGGATGCGCATCTACATCGGGGAATCGGATCGATGGCATCACCAGTCCCTTGCGGAGGCGTTGCTGCTCATGGCCAAGCGCGAGGGTCTTGCGGGTGGAACAGTCTTCAAGGGCATGGCGGGATTCGGCGCGCACAGTAAAGTACATACCACGTCTATCCTGCGCTTGTCCGAGGATCTTCCGGTGCTCGTGGAGTTCGTCGATCAGCAGGAACGCATCGCGCACATCCGCCCGTTCGCTGCGGAGATGGTGACGGAGGGATTGGTGAAGATTGACCACGTTGAGGTCCTGATCTATCGCAGTCGGGCGTAAGGAACGGCTGTCGCCTTGTGCCCGTCTGCCCATCGAGCACCTGAATGCCGCGGCGCCTCTGTGGGCTTGCCGCCGCCGTCCCGATCGGCCTACGCGACCCGGGTGTAGGTCACGTCGAAGTCCGTCCGCCATGTCTGGCCATCCTCTGCCAGTTCCCAGCGGCCCGCGATCGTCGTGCCGTCGGCGCTGAACTGCCCAGTGAAGCGCTGCGCGAACGGCGCCCCCGTGCGCCGCAGCGTCCACTCATCGCCCTGCAACCCCATCTCGTAGACCCGGCAGACCCTGCGGTCGTCCGCGTAGAGCTGGACGTAGCTTCCGCTGGCCGCGTCGCACCCGATGATGCACGTCCCGCTCCGCGGCGTCCCTTGGGGAAGGTCCGGCGCGTCAAGGCTCCAGCGCTCGACGAGGAACGCCCCGCCGTCGAGCCAGGCGAAGGTGACGCGCGCCTTGCCCGGCCACGGCGGGCCACCGGGCGGGGCGGCGGTCATCTCCCACTCGCCGATGAAGCGGTCGAGCGCCCTGAGCATCGTCTCCGCAGTGGCCTGATCCATGGCATCATCTCCTCTTGTGCGGGCAGGTGGGTCGGCGTCGTAGCCTGTAGTCTACGGCGTGCACGAGCGACAGCGATATCCCCTTCACGGGAAATCTACACGGAATACCGGGGGTGTAAGCCCAAACCGCCGAATTTTTTGTCGCGCTCGCTCTGGACTAGGACGAGGAAGAACCTCGTCCTACACGTGTCACCCACGGCTTTGTTCTTCGTCGTGCCGCGGCAGCATGCGGGTCAGCCGCGCCTGCCCCTGCGCGCTACGCCGCAGTAGGCGGTCCGAACCAGGTGGTGAGCGCGTCAGGGAGCCCTCGGTGGGGTAGGTCTCCCACCCAGGCCACATAGCCGTCGGGCCGAATCAACACGGCAGCGGGAGCAGTGACCGCACCGAGTACCGGCAGCTCCCACCGACCACCATAGGTCGCGTCGATCACCTGAACCCGATCCGCCCAGGGAGTGATGGCGACGCTGCCGGGCTCACCGAGGTTGAGTAGCACCGGCCGGGCATCGTGCAGCAGGGTAAATACCCGCAGCGGGCCGTTGGCGGTAACCAGGTCGAGATCGGGCATGCGGCGCCCGAGCAGCGGGTGTCCCTCACCGAGGTCGTAATGAATGTCCAGACCACTCATCATCGCGGCGAACCACTTGCGCGGCTCATCCATGCTGAGGAGCTCGGCAGGGCTTATGCGTTCTCGCCATCGGATACTGAGAGAGGCAGGAAAGGCGCTCCTTTGCTACGATTTTCGTGTCGAAGCGAAGATCGATCACAAAGGAGCGTTCCATGCAGTCTAT
>JBBSII010000725.1:0-2251 GCA_038232175.1 Thermomicrobiales bacterium | reverse complement strand
TTCGCCCATGCAGCGCATCTAATGTGTGCGACCACCGCGCGATGACACCCGATTCACCAGACACATGTTCCGCGACCATGCTCCCTCCTCTGCTATGGAGGAGCAGGATACTGCGAATCACTGCTAAGTGACCCTGTAGGGAGCGGTGAGCATGTTGAAAAACGTCGTCTTCCCCGCACCGTTCGGGCCAACGAGCGCGTGGACGGTGCCCTCCGCCACGCGGAGATCAACGTTGTCGACCGCGCGAAAGCCGCGAAATTCCTTCGTTAGCCCACGGACTTCCAGAACATCCATCGTGGTAAACCCTCACGGATGGTATAACGGCTGCAACGGCGGATGCCCGCTGGTCGATGCCCAGGGCAAATGATCGGCTGTCATTTTGTTCCGCATACAATACGGGGACGGGGGATTTCTGTCAATCCGTCCGCCAATGATCGAACAGGGCTTATGCGGTCTCGTATTTGGTGGAGGAGATAACCCACTCCTGCCCCCTTCCGCAAGCGCCCTTTTGGCAGGATGGAGAGGGTTTCTGATTCCGGCTCCCCCTCTCTGCGGGTGCGACGCGCCGGGCAAAGGAGTGGACCGCAGCATGGCAGAGCCAAACGAGAGACCGACGACGCACGCGACGCTCACCGTCGAGACGGTCGCGACCTTTCCGTTGCCGGGCACATCGATTCCCACGAATCTCGCGTTCAGCCCGGACGACCGGCTCATCACCTACCTCTTCAGCGCGGACGAGAGCCTCGTGCGGCAGTTGTACGCCTTCGACCCGGCGACGGGCGAGCAGCGGCTGCTCGTCGCGCCACCGGACGGCGGCACGACCGAGGAGAATGTGTCGCTGGAGGAGGCGTTGCGGCGCGAACGGCAGCGGCAGCGCGCCCTCGGCGTGACCGAGTACGCCTGGGCGCGGGACGCGAACCGCATCCTCGTGCCGGCGCAGGGGGCGCTCTACGTGCAGGATGGCGCGGGTGCGCCGCTGCGGCAGGCGCTCCCGCGCGGTGCACAGCCCGCCCTCGATCCGCGCCTCTCGCCCGATGGCGCGTGGGTCGCGTATGTGCAGGACGCGGAAGTCTCCGTTGTCCCCGCCGATGGTGGCCCGCCACGTCAGTTGACGGACGGCGCACGCGGCACGGGCAGGACGCACGGCCTCGCGGAGTACATCGCACAGGAGGAGATGGGGCGACCGTACGGCTTCTGGTGGTCGCCGGACAGCACGTTCATCGCCTTCACCGAGGTCGATGAGACGCACATCCCGGTCTACCGCATCATCCACCAGGGGAAGGACGCGATCGGCGCGGAGGCGCAGGAGGACCATCGCTACCCCTTCGCCGGGATGCCGAACGCGACGGTGCGGCTCGGCGTCGTCCCCATCGGTGGCGGCGCACCCGTCTGGATGGACCTCGGCGCGGAGGGAGATCAGTACCTCGCGCGCGTCCAGTGGCTGCCGGACGGCACGCTCACCGCGCAGGTCGAGAACCGCGCGCAGACCGCGCTCGACCTCGTCCGGTTCGATCCGCGCACGGGCGCGCGGACGCCGATGCTCCATGAAGCGAGCGATCTCTGGGTCAATCTCCACGACCTGCTGCACCCGCTGGAGGAATTGGGAGGTTTTCTCTGGGCATCGGAGCGCACGGGCTTCCGGCATCTCTACCGCTACGACAATGACAGCAAACTCCTGAACGCCGTCACGCACGGCGACTGGATAGTGGACAGCATCGCCGGGGTCGATGAGGTGAACGGCGTCGTCTACTTCACCGGCACGCTCGATGGCCCGACCGAGAGCCACCTGTACGCCGTGCCCCTCGCCGGTGGTGCGCCGCGCCGGATCACCGACGCGCCGGGGACGCATATCGTCGTCGTAGATCACGCGCACCGGCGGTTCATCGACGTGCACCACGCGGTCGACGTACCGCCGACCGTGACGCTCCGCTCGCTCGCCGATGGCGGCGTAATTCGCATCATCTACGACCGCGTCGATCCGCGCGTGGCGGCACTCGCCCTCCCGACCCCTGCACTCGTCCAGGTGACGAGCGGCGACGGCGAGACGTTGCACGGCGCGATCTACCGCCCGCCATCGACGCACGGCGCGGAGCCGTTCCCGACCCCGACTATCGTCAGCGTCTACGGCGGGCCGCACGCCCAGCGAGTGCGGAATAGTGGGTCAATGACGGTCGATCTGCGCGCGCAATACCTCGCGCAGTGCGGCTTCCTCGTCTTCGTGCTCGACAACCGGGGCAGCGCGCGCCGTGGC
>JBBSII010000724.1:0-2265 GCA_038232175.1 Thermomicrobiales bacterium | reverse complement strand
CGCGCAGCAGGTCTCCGCGCTCAACCCGGTCGAGCAGGCCCCGCCGCTGCCGTCGACCGAGGCCGCGCCGCGCCCCGCGACCTCATCGTCCGGCATCGAGGTGATGGGCGTCGGCGATCTGCTAACGCGCCTCGCGACCTGTTGCAAGCCGGTGCCGGGGGACGAGATCATCGGCTACGTCACGCGCGGCCGGGGCATCACTGTCCACCGCACGGACTGCCCGAATGTCATCAAGGAGCCAGAGCGGGAACGGCTCGTCTCCGTCTCGTGGGGCAACACGCAGACGCAGGCGTACCCCGTCGGCGTGCGGTTGGAGGCGTGGGACCGCGTCGGCCTGATGCGCGATGTCTCCAGCATGGCGGCGGACGAGAAGATCAACCTGCTCTCGATCAACAGCGTCACGCATCCCGACCGCACCGTGACGATGCGCCTGACCGTCGAGGTAACGAGCGTCGAATCGCTCAGTCGCATCCTTCAGCGGTTCGAGCAGATCCGCGACATCTACGAAGTCCGCCGCGACACCCCGATCATCTCCAAGGGCGCGAAGGCGGGGGATTGAGTATTTGCTCGATCGCGCTGCGTCGTGCCCATGCTGCGCCGATGAAGGCGTACCGTGACTGAACGGGTGCGCGTCGAGCGAGTGCACGCGATGCCCGCCGATCTTCTCCACCAAGTGAATGCCCGCTTCCCGGACCATCAGTGGGAAGCGACAAATGCCGCGCGCTTCTGCGATGACGCCGCGAATGTGCTGCTCATCGCTTATCGCGGCGATACGCTGTGCGGCGTGCTCATCGCGTATCGCCTGCAATGCCTCGATGGGCGGCGGGCGCAGGTATTCATCGACGAGGTGGACGTGCATGAGGATAGCTGGCGTCGCGGCATCGGGCGCGCGATGCTCGCCGCGATCATGCACATCGCGCGGGAGATGGATGCCGCCGAGGTCTGGGTGCAGACCCACGCCTCGAACGCGCCCGCTGTCGGCCTGTATCGCGCGGTCGGCGGCATCCCGGAGGACCCCGACGAGACGATTGTATCGTTCGTCTTCAAGATCTAGCCTAACAGCGGCTCGCGCTTGACATTGGCGAACGTATGTTCTATTCTAAGGGCGTGTTGTGATCGTTTCAGTGCAAGGAGGGTATGCAATGGTGGAGATGACCGAGTACACGCCAGGGACTCCGAGTTGGGTCGATCTCAGCACGCCGGACATGGAGGCGACGAAAGCCTTCTATGGCGGGTTGTTCGGCTGGGAGGCGATGAGCCACCCGGAAATGGGTGGGTATACCAACTTCATGGTGAACGGCAAGAAGGTCTGCGGCGCCGCCCCGATCATGTCGCCCGATCAGCACCCCGCCTGGTCGACGTACATCTCCGTGGCCGACGCCGACGCCACGGCGCAGGCGGTGCGCGACAACGGCGGGCAGGTGGTTTTCCCGCCGATGGACGTGATGGAGCTCGGGCGCATGGCCATCTTCAGCGACCCGACGGGCGCATCTTTCGGGGTCTGGCAGCCGGGCGAGCACAAGGGCGCGCAGATCGTCAACGAGCCGGGATCGGTCGGCTGGAACGAACTCGACACGCGCGATATGGACGCCGCCAAAGCCTTCTACACGAAGGTCTTCCCGTGGACCGCCAAGACGAATGGCGAAGGTGTCGATACGTACACGGAATGGCAGCTCGACGGGCGGAGCATCGGCGGCGGGATGGTGATCGGTGGGGCGATCCCGTCGGATGTGCCGCCGAACTGGCTGACCTACTTCGTGGTGGCGGACAGCGACGCGACCGTCGCGAAGGTGAAAGAACTCGGCGGCACGGTGAGGATGTCGGGGATGGACACCGATGAGGGTCGTATCGCGGTCGTTGCCGATCCGCACGGCGCGGTCTTCGCCACCATCCAGTTGAAGCAATAACGCAACGCGCGGCAGGCGATGCATGATGGCGAGGTTGGAGAAATCCAACCTCGCCATCGGATTATCGGGCGTGCAGGTAGTCGATGCTCCGCGCGACCCGATCGTCCGGATTGGCGCCACCGCCGAACTCGAAGCAGTAGATGATGCGTTGCGGCAGCGCGTCCAGCGCGTCGAGGATCGCGGGGAGGGGCAGCGACCCGCCACCGAGGTACGTCGATTCTTGCTCCGGTGGGCCGCCCTGATCTTTCAGATGCGCGGAGGTGGCGCGCGACCCGACCGCGCGGATGGCGGCGGGGACATCCTGCCCGTGGCGCGGGTAGTTGCCGATGTCGATGTTCGTGGACAACTCCGGGATGTG
>JBBSII010000723.1:0-2266 GCA_038232175.1 Thermomicrobiales bacterium | reverse complement strand
GTCGCGAGGGCGTACGACTCGTCCGAAAGGTGGAAGGCGTAGAGCGCCCGCCACCAGCGAGGCCGCGCGGCGACGTGCGGCGCGACCGATGCGCCGAGCAGCAGGTACCGCGCGTTCGCGATAGTCACCCCGAAGATCACCGCGAGCGACCCCGCGCCGCCCGCGAGCAGGTTCACCGCCGTGAACTGCGCCGAGCCGGAGAAGACGAGTACCGACATGCCGACGATCTCCGGGCCGGACAGCCCCGCCGCGCGCGCCGTCACTGCGTAGACGACCCCAAACAACATGCCCCCCGGCCAGAACAGCAGCGTCGCGAGCACTCCCGCCCACCACGACCGGCGCGCTCGTTCCCTATCCGTCCCAACGACGACGGTGTTGCTTTCCTGCGTCTGCACGACCATGCGCCACTCCCAACTCGCCATCGAGACATAACCCTCAAAAATAGGATTGCCGGTTAGATTCTACGGCGCGACGATGCCGGTGTCAAGGCATCGACCGTCACATCTTCGTTATGACAGGGGCCAGAAGTCAGGCCCTTATGTTTCCCCTCTATATCCTCTGTGCCTCTGTGGCTGAACAATTTTTAGACGACTGGTCGCGCGCCGGTATCCGTCTCGCTCTGGCCCGCAGTGTCGTCGCGCGAGAGGCGGCGAACGGCGGTGGTAAGCCTGCGGACACCCTCGATGATCGCGTCCTCGGAGACGCCAGTGAAGTTGAGGCGGATCGCGTCCCGCTCCGCGCCAATGGGGGAGAACGCCTCGCCGGAAACGAACGTCACGCCCTCCCGCGCCGCCTCGGTCGCCAGCGCGCGCGCCCGCATCCCGCCCGGCAGACGGCACCAGATGAAGTAGCCGCCCGCCGGGTCCGTCCACGTCATGCCGGGGGGAGCCATCCGTTCGAGCGCGGCCAGCATCGCGTCCCGGCGCGCGGCGTAGATCGGACGCACCGCCGCGATGTGCGCGGCGAGCCAGCCGCGCGTGAGGAAGGTGTGGAGCACATGCTGCATCGCGCTGTTCGGGTGCACATCTACCGTCTGCCGCGCGAGCGTCACCGCCTCCACGACGGGCGGCGGCGCGCTCATCCAACCGAGCCGGAGGCCGGGGAGAAAGGTCTTGCTCATCGTGCTCAGGTAGATCACCAGCCCGCGCCGGTCGAGCGCCGCGAGGTGGGGCGGGGGCGTGCCGTCGTAGGGGAGTGCGCTGTATGGATCGTCCTCCACGATTGGCACGCCGTACCGCGCCGCGAGGTCGAGGAGGGCGTTGCGCCGCACGAGGGGTATCGTCGCGCCCGTCGGGTTCTGGAAGGTTGGCAGGGTGTAGATAAATTTCGGGCGGTACCGCGCGAGCACATGCTCCAACAGGTCGATGCGTATCCCCTCCCGGTCGAGCGCGATGGGGAGCAGGCGCGCCCCGACGCCCCGGAAGGTCTGGATCGCGCCGAGGTACGTCGGTGACTCCACAACGACCGCGTCGCCCGGTTCGAGGAGCACGCGCGCGATAAGGTCCAGCCCCTGCTGCGAGCCGTGGAAAATGACAACCTGCTCCGCTGTGCTGCGGATACCGCCGCGCGCCATCCACTCTACGAGCGCCGCGCGGAGCGGGCGCCACCCCTGCACCGCGCCGTAGACGAACAACTCCGGCCCGAATGTTGTCAGCGCCTCATCCATCGCGGCGCGGAACTGCTCAACGGGGAAGTATTCGGGTGACGGAGCGCCCGCGCCGAAGGAGATCGTGTTGGGGTGGTGCATGGCGGCGAGCATGTCGCGCATCACCGGCTCGCGCAGCCGCTCCATCGTGCCGCTGAAGAGCGTTTGCCACGCCACCGGCTGTGGCGGATTGGCACCGTCCATTATTGCATTGCTGACCCAGGTGCCCCGCCCGACGCGCGCCTCCACCATGCCGGTTGCGACGAGGTCGTGGTACGCCGTGACAACCGTAGTGCGATTCACGTCGAGCTGCGCCGCGAGTTTGCGTTCAGGCGGCAGGAGTGTGCCGACCACGAGCCTGCCGTCCTCAATGTGCGCGATCACCTGTGTGACAATTTGCCGGTAGAGCGGCGTTCCGCTCTCACGGTCGAGATGAATCTCCATATCGCATCCCCCCACGTACGCACAGCATAGCGGGAGGATGCGGATGATGGAAACAGCCAATGGCGCGGGAATGGAGTGATCCAATGGCATAGTGGCGTGGGGGGGGGGCGGGGGCGGCCCACCACATACAAGCGGCCCGCGCGGGGCCCGCACACACCCACGCAGCAGCCGGTGCGG
>JBBSII010000722.1:0-2276 GCA_038232175.1 Thermomicrobiales bacterium | reverse complement strand
GAACGGGATGCCGGAGATGTACTACGCTACCGCGATCATCGCCGCCAGCATCGAACTGACCGCGACATGCGCCGTCGTGACGGATGGCCGGTACTCCGGCGCGGCGAAAGGCCCGGCAGTTGGGCATGTGACGCCGGAGGCGATGGATGGCGGCCCGCTCGCGCTCGTCGAGGAGGGCGATTTGATCGAGATCAACGTGCCGGAACGCCGTCTCGCCATCGTCGGCACGCGCGACGGCAGCCTGACGCCGGAGGAGATGGACGCGCTGCTTCTCACCCGCCGCGCGCAATGGACGTCACCACCGGCGAAGCACACGAAGGGCATCCTCGGCCTGCTCACGAGAACCGCCGCCAGCACCGCAGATGGGGCGTATATCGCATAGGAAGCCCTTACCCCCCTGCCACCCAGAGGGCAACCTTCCCCGTCCCTTCGACGGAAGGAGGGCGGGGAACAGGTATAGATCCGTCACCAGACCCTACAGGGACACATAGCCAGCAGTCGCGTCCCCCACGATCCCGGTACCGTGCAGCGCCTCGCGGAGATCGCGATTACCGCTCGCGTTGGAACGTACGGACTCGGCACATCGGTGATCCCTGCGGTGACAGAAGTGGTGGCAGCGTCGTCAGAGGCGGGTGAGCGACACAAGGGTGATCGGAAAACGCTAAGTGTCCCTGTAGGGTCTGGCGAGCGTGTTGAAAATCCCCTCGCCACCCGCCGCTGCCTTCAAATGGGAGAGAACGGGCTCACAAACCGGTCGCTTGCGTGCCATCACGGATGGCTGTATTCACCGAGATACAAGACGGCGATGTTTATCACGGTTTAACTATGATTCGTGCGTCACAAAAGGCGATGTAATGCCGTTATACGAGTATCGGTCGCCACGATGCGTCCATGCCGTCGCGTGTATCCATCGATGACGGCTCACTATGGCAAGGGGACCTACCAGTGTCCGTCGCGTCCGCTCCCGTCCTCGACTTCGACGCCCGCATCCGCCGCATCGCGGCCCTGCTCTATGGAGTCGCCATCGGCAGCACCTGGCTGTACGCCAATCTCCCCTTACATCTCGCCACCGTCCACCGCCTCGCCCTCAACCTGATTACCGTGCCGGCGTTCGTCTCGCTTGTCGCCGTCTGGTTCTTCCCCTGGCAGCGTTTCCACCGCCTCCTCTTCCTGGCGATGACCGGCTCCGCCCTCCTCCTCATCACCCTGGCCGTCGCCGCCAGCGGCGGGTGGAGCAGCCCCTCGTCCTCTTCTACTTCCTCGTCGTCATCTTCAACACCGCCTACTACCCGCGCCGGCTCGCGGCCGCCCTGGATTGTCTGGTGGTGCTGTGCAGCACAAGCCCAGCGCTCTACCAGCCGGCCCTCATTCCGCTGATCGCCCACCTCCTGCTCTTCGGGCCCGCGTGTCTGTGCATCGGCTTGGCGGCCGACCTGATGATGCACGAGGTGCGACAGCGGGGACGGGAGGTCGGCGCGCTCGTCGCCCGGCAGGAGCAGCGGGCGCGGGAACTGGCGCGCCTCGCCGCGCTGCACCGGGCCGGCATGGCGGTGAGCGCCGAGCTGGACGCACAACGGGTGATGGAGACGGTGGTGAACGAGCTCGCGGCCTCGTTGGGCTATCATTTCGTCGGCGTCTACCTGCGCGAGGGAGACGCGCAGCACCTCCGCGCACAGGTCGGCTTCGCGGTGCCGCTGGAGCGCATCGGTCTCGACGAAGGGGTGATTGGCCGCGTCTACCGCACCGGGCGCGGCGTCCTGGTGGAGGATGTGCACGCCGATACCGATTATCTCATTACCGCCTCTGCGGTACGCAGCGAGGTCTGTGTGCCCATCTTGGGGGACGGCGTCGTCATCGGGGTGGTCAATGTCGAGAGCGACGACCGGCTCGACCGGGACGACCTCGAGGTGCTCGCGCTGTTCGCCCAGCAGATCGGCGCGGCGCTGGCGAATGCGCGGCTCTACCGGGCGGCGCGGGAGAGCGCGGCGGGCCTCGCCGCCGCCCAGCGGATCGCGCACCTCGGCAGCTGGGAGGTGGAGATCGCCACCGGCGTGGTCTCCTGGTCCGACGAGCAATACGGCCTCTTCGGTCTGATTCCTGGGGAGGTCACGGCGACGTTGGCGCGCTTCCTGGCAGCGATCCATCCCGACGACCGGGCACGGTACGTCGCCGCGAGCGAGGCGAACCTGGCGAGCGGGGTCCGCGCGTATTCCCCGGTCGAATTCCGCATCCTCCGGCCCGACGGCACGGTCCGTATGCTGCTGTCACAGGGCGAG
>JBBSII010000721.1:0-2282 GCA_038232175.1 Thermomicrobiales bacterium | reverse complement strand
ATGCATGCCCCCTTCCTACTACTGCGAACGCATTGTCCGCACATAGGTTGAGACGAACGACAAGCCACAAAACGCACACTCTCTACGAGATTGACTGCGCAATCGCCGTGAGGGCGTCCGCGTCTAGGCCCGCGTCGCGGTCCCCGCCGAGGAGGAGCACCACCTCGGGCCGCTCCACCACCAGCCGCCCTGTCGTCACCGGCTGGCCATCGGGCCGCTTCAGGCCGCTCGGCGCGTCGTCGATGTAGACGGCAGGGTAGCCGCCCACGGTCATCTGCCGCGTCGCGCCGGGCGCACCGCCGAAACTCGGGTGAGACCCGGGTGCATCATAGGTGATAGTCAATGGGGGCGCGGCGGCACGCCTGTACGTCACGATGACCTGCTGGGGCGGCGTTGCCGGGTCCGGCTGGAAGAGTTGCACCGTCGCCAGTGCATATCCTGCGGGGACGCTCTGCGGCAGGTTCACCGGGAACGCGACCGCGCGCTGCGCGTCGGCGAGCGTGACCGTGCGGAAGGGGCCGCCTCCCGGTAGAGGCGTGGGAATGACGATCCGTTGGCCACCCGGCTGTCCCGGCTGCGGCTCCTCGCGCACGACGAGCGCCTTGAACCAGGTCCCCGCCGCACGGATCGCTCCCGGCGCGACGACGGCGGCGCCGAGGAACGCGAGCACGACGATGAGAACCGCCACAGCGAGCACGGGACGCAGGAAACCCAGGCGGCGCGCAGGCCGCCCCTCCGCTGCGATCCGTGCCCGCACACGCTCGGCCACATCGAAGCGCGGCTCGTCCCGCCGCAGCGCCGTCAGCCGTGCGCGCAGCCGCTCGTCGTCGAGGCCATCCGGCCGCTCGTCCGATCCTTCCGTCACCATGTAGCGCCTCCCGTCAACTCCCGGTACAGCGCGCGAAAACGCTCCTTGGCCCGCGTGTAGCGCATCCGCGCGGTATTGGCCGTCACGACGAGCGCGACGCCCGCCTCGTTGTAGGAGAGGTCTTCCCCGGCGCAGAGGAGCAGCACGGCCCGATCCTCGGCGGAGAGGCGGGCGAGCACGCGGCGCACGGCATCCGCCTCTTCTACAGAAGAGAACGGATCGCCCGCGAATTCCATACGGTCGCTATCGAGAGGGAGCCAGCGAATCCGGCGCCGGCGGCGGAGATGATCCCGCGCGAGGTTGGTCGCGATGCGGAAGAGCCAGGCGCGGAACGCGCCGACCACGCGCGCCGTCGGTAGGGCGCGGTGGGCGCGCATGAACGTCTCCTGCGTCAGGTCCTCGGCCGTCTCCCAGTCGCCCACGAGGCGGTAGAGGTAGCCGCCGATCCGCTGCTGGTATCGCTCGACCAGCGCGGTGAACGCCGCCGTGTCGCCGTCGATCGCGGCGCGGACGAGCGCCTCCTCGTCGCCGTTGCGGTCGCCCATACCACTTACTCATTCCGACGAACGGGGAACGGCGAACCGCACACCGCTGCGAGGATCAGGCGCAGAAGTAGTTGTAGTACGGATTCCCGTTGCCGTCCAGGCATTGCTGCCGGTACATGTTGCCCGCGCAGCAGAAGCCATCCACGCAGACGTTCGAGCCGACGTACTCCGCCTGCGGCGAGCACGAGCCCGCAGCGCGGACGGGGCGGGCCTTGACGCCGGGGGGGAGGAGCTCGGGATGCCCCGCCATCGGGCGGATCTGCCCGCTCGGTGTCGGCGGGACCGCAGCATTGACCGACGTGTGTGTCCCCGCACCGGCGATGCCGACTAAGGACGCGCCGCCCACGATCTTGCCGATCTGCTTCAACGCCCCGCGCCGCGAGGTGCCGGGGCGATCGTCGCGCTGCTCGATATCCGCTGTCCGTCCCATGTCTTTCCCCCTTCATCCTGCCATCCCTGGTAAGGAGACATATCATATCACTGGACTCCCGCGAGAAAAACAACGCCTGTTCAAGTTCAGGAGAAGGGACCAACCGCAGTGCCTCGCCGAGCACACAGCCGCGCCTGGTCGCGTGGGTGGTGGCTCCGGCGGCATCGCTTCCGCCCACGCTGCCCACGGGCCTTGGTCACCGTTGTAGGATTGGAGGCGACACATGCGATGAGGTCCGGCTGCGATGGCCATAGCCATCTATGGACAGGGGGCGAGCGTCGCGGTTGGGACCGGCGTTGGGGGATGCTCCGTCGCGTACGAACCGGGATTGTACTGTCCGGGGTACGCGGTGGCCGTCAAGGTTGCGAGGAGGACCGCTTCGGCGGTGAGTATGGCACGGGGGTGCATGGCGCCGGTGCAACGGGCGTGGCGTCGCTAT
>JBBSII010000720.1:0-2285 GCA_038232175.1 Thermomicrobiales bacterium | reverse complement strand
GCTGGACGGCAAATCTGAGGTCCGCGCCGCCTGGCTCCGGGGCGCGACGTACGATCACTACCCGGAGCACACGGAGGACATTCTCCTGTGGCGGCGGGCGCACCCGCTCATCCCCGATCCCGTCGTCGCGCGCTCAGCGGGCGCTGCGGCGCAGCAGGACTTGCCAAGCAGCAACGCCGCGCACCCGAACGTCCCGACGCCCGAAGCGTCCGCACCACCGCGCATGCCGTTGCGGTAAGCGACGGAACGCCGTGCCCTCCGGCTAAATTTGGAACATCGCCGCGTGGTCGTGCCGCTGCCGCTGTTCGAGCAGGGCGTCGAGCGTGATTTTGCCGAGGGCGTTGGTGATCGCGGCATCGACGCGCTCCCACGCATCCCGCGCCACCGCATCGGTCACGGTGTCGCTGCCGCGTGGGTCGCTCCCCTGATTCGCGCTGTCGGGGGCCGTGAGGCCATCCAGCGCGCCGACGATGTCCGCGAGGCTGATGGCGCGGGCGGCGCGGGCGAGGTGATGACCCCCCTGCGGGCCACGGACGGAGCGGATTAACCCGGCGCGCCGCAGCAGGATGAGCAACTGGTTGAGGTACGACTCCGGGATACCCTGCCGCGCCGCGATGTCGTGGCTCTGCACGGGCGCGCCGCCCGCGTGGATCGCGAGGTCGATCAGCGCCCGCAGGCCGTAGTCCGTCTTGCTACTGAGTCGCATGAGCTGCGGGGAGCGTCGCGGGGTTGAGGTTGCCGCTCTTGAACCCGGCGAGATCGAGCGCGACGAAGCGGAAGCCGATGTCCGTCAGGGCGTCCACGATCGCGGCGTGCTGCTCCAGCGCGCGGGGGAAGTCCGCGAGGGGAATTTCCAGCCGCGCGATCTCGCCGTGGTGCCGGACGCGGAAGCCCCGGAACCCGAGGACGCGCAGATACGCCTCCGCCTGCCCGACCTGATCCAATTTCTCGATGGTGATGAAGGTGCCGTGCGGGATGCGCGACGAGAGACACGGGTGGGAGGGCTTATTCCATGTCGGCAGGCCCAGCGCACCGGAGATCGCGCGGATGTCCGCCTTCGTCAACCCCGCCTCCTGCAAGGGGGAGCGCACATCCCGCTCATGCCCTGCGTCCATGCCGGGGCGGAACTCTCCCAAATCGTCCACATTCGATCCGTCCACCACCACCGCGTAGCCGCGTTCCCGCGCGATCGGCGTCAGTTTGTCCCACAACTCGCTCTTGCAGAAGTAGCAGCGGTTGACGGGGTTGCTGACGTAGTTCGGGTCGTCCATCTCGTCCGTGCGGATTTCGAGGTAGGGGATGCCGATGTGCGCGGCGATCTTCGGGCACTCGTTCGCCTCCTCGATCATCAGCGAGGGGGAGATGCCCGTCACCGCCAGCGCGCGCGCGCCGAGAGCGTCGTGCGCGGCCTTCGCGATGAGCGTCGAGTCCACCCCGCCACTGAAGCCGATCAGCACCGAACCCATCGCGCGGAAGAGCGCGAGCAGTCCATCGTATTTCGCCTGTAGTTCCGGTGGAAGGTCGCGCAGCGCGGGGGCGAGCGTTTGCATGGGTCCCATTACTCCTGTCGGTGCATTGCCGGGTCGTGTCCGAACGAAATGGACGGTAGCACCGGCATTCGGGGCTGTCAAACGGCAACGAGTAGCGAGTAAGTCGCTACTGCGTTAGTCGTCCGCGTGCATGAAATGTGTGTAATCCCCGTGCGCCGCCGGGAGCGGCACCGTCGGCACGTACTGATTGACGAGCGACAGTAGGAGGTCCGCGCCGACCGGCTTGAGTTGCGCGGTGACGTGGAGGTACGCGCGGCTCATGATGGTGGTATACGCCACAGGATCATCGAGCATCACGAGCACCGGGCAGGCGGCGATGCGCTCGTCGTGCCGCAGCGCGTCGAGCAGGAACAACCCGTGGTCGCGCTCGCGGACGGAGAAGTCGAGTAGGATCGCGACGGGCTGATGCTCCCGCACCCGCGCGAGCAGCCGGTGATTGAGGGGGTGTGGCGCGGTACGGATGCCGCGTGGCAGGAGGATGCGGTTGTAGTCGTAGACCAGTTCCCACGTGTCAGTGGCGATCAGGAGCGTCGGTACCAGGTGTCGGTCCATGCCGGAACCCCTTCCACATGGCGCGACGAACAGAAATTGCTCGCGGTCGTCGCGCGGCGTGAGGTGCAGCCGGGAAGGGCTGTGCAGGGTTCCTGCGCCCCGTTCCCTCTCAATACAATGCCTACGAGGTTAGCTGACGGATTCGGGCCGGAGAGACGGCCCTACAACGACGATTCGCCGTTG
>JBBSII010000719.1:0-2299 GCA_038232175.1 Thermomicrobiales bacterium | reverse complement strand
GGTATGGAACCAACGAAGCAGCGTGCGCGCACGTCGGTATGGACGCGGCTCGGTGCGCGGTGGGTGACGTTAGTCCCCGCACTCATTTTGATCTTTTTCGCCGCGAGCGCCGCGATCTCGCCCCGCACGACGGGGGCGGTCAATGAGCCGTCGGACCCAATCGTCGCGCCGGCGTTGCCGACGGATGTCTCCTCCTTCCCGACCGCATCGGGCATCACCGCCGTTCAATCCATGGTGCCAGTCCCCTTCGCGGGCAGTCTGACGGGCGTCGGTGGCCCCGCGCAACCGACCGCGACGGTCGCGCCGTCGGCGACTGCCGCACCAGCGGCAACCACTGCACCGTCAGCAACCACCGTGCCCTCGACGGCGATCCCCGCGACATCCGCCCCGAAAGGACCGACCGGGACGCCGAATCAGGGCGAGGCCGGGAATGCGAAACCTGTTGACGGCACGATCCGTGTCCCGGTGCTGATGTACCACTACATCCGCGTCAACCCCGTCGCCAGCGACCGCGTCGGCTACGGCCTCTCCGTGACGCCGGCGGACTTCGCGGCGCAGATGGAGTGGATCGTCCGCAACGGCTACCACGCCGTCTTCCCATCCGAGTTGATGTCCGCGATGACGCAGGGTGCGCCACTGCCGACGAAGCCAATCGTCCTCACCTTCGATGATGGCTACCGCGACTTCTACGATCAGGCGTGGCCGGTGCTCAAACAGTACGGCCTGAAGTCCGCCAACGGCGTCGTCACGACCTTCGCGGACAAGGGTGATCGCGGCGACACCCAGTACATGACGTGGAACATGGTGCAGGAACTTGACCAATCCGGCATGGTGGAGATCGCGTCGCACACGCTGTCGCACAGCGACCTGACGAAGATGTCCGTGGTGCAGCGTTGGTCCGAACTCTCCAGGAGCAAGGAAGTGATCGAGGGCAAGCTCGGCCATGCGTGCGCGACTGTCATCTACCCCTCCGGGCGGTACGACGGCGCGACAGTGGCGGATGCGAAGCGCGCTGGGTACCAGATCGCGTTCACCACGAACGACGGCAAAGTCCGTGCGCCGCAGGATACCGGCGTGATCCTCCAGTTGCCGCGCGTCCGCGTCGCGGGCGGCACAACGCTCGCCGGGTTCACGAAAAGCCTCGACTAAAAATGCAGGGATGAAACCGATTTACGCAGAGGACGCAAAGAGAATCAAACGTCCTTCCCTCTTTGTGCTCTTCGTATCTTCTTTGCGTCTTTGCGGTTTCGTTTTTTTCTCTCGTGTTCTCTGTACCTGCTACGGGCCGGGTGCGAAACCCGCGACGAGCGCCTCAGCGGCGGTGCAGAAGAACCGATCCCCGTTGACTTTGTTCACCTGCGCGCTCTCGTAGTAGTACGACTCCGGCAGGTAGTAAATTTTCGTGCCGTTCGGCTGCACGACGGCCTTGATATTGAGGCACATTCCGGGCTGGAGCAGGCCGGAGATGGAGACGGCGGTGGCGGCCTGATTACGGTCGACGCCCGCGATGGCGGTGGAGAGCCGGCTTCGGTCCACCCCGCCAATGGCGGTCGCGAGCGACGCATTGCCGATGGCGGTGGCGACCGGGTTATTTGCCGCAGCCGGAATCGGCGTCGCGGCGGGTGGGGTCGCGGGGGCAGGGGGTGGGGTCGCGACGGCGGGCGGCGCCTTGGCAGGGAGCAGGCTGATCCCACCAAGGAAAAGGACGAGCAGGACTGTGAGAATGCCGATTTGTCTCCCGCGTGACATCGCGCGCCTCCTTCGTGTGCGTGTGCATTTACCTGTACCGCGTACCTGCCAGAGAAACGATGCAAATTATCCAGTGGTTCCGGTGTTTCGCGTAGTATGCCATAGTGCGTGTCATTCGGTATATACCTTTACGGGAATGTTGATCGCTACGGCAGATTCGGATTGGCCCTTTTGCGTCGGCGCGTGTTCCGGTACGCTGTAGCATCGGGATTGTCTTTGTGCGTTCAGGGGAAGGGAAGAAGATATGCACGACGTGCTGCATGACGCGGCGGAACGCGCGACGCGGTATCTGGCGGGGCTTGATGAGCGCCGGGTCGCGCCGCCCCCGGAGGCGGTCGCGCGACTCGCGATATTGACGGAGCCATTCCCGGCGCACCCCTCCGACCCCGGCGCGGTGCTCGCGCTGCTCGACGAGGTCGGGTCCCCCGCGACGGTTGCCTCGGCGGGCGGGCGGTACGTCGGGTTCGTCACGGGCGGGTCGGTGCCCGCCGCGCTTGCCGCGAACTGGCTCGCGGGGGCGTGGGATCAGAATTGCGGCTTCGCCGTCATG
>JBBSII010000718.1:0-2299 GCA_038232175.1 Thermomicrobiales bacterium | reverse complement strand
CGATGATCTCGACGTGGACGCAGGCGCGCTGCTCGCCGTTCCCGACTTCCACCAGTTCGAGGCAGTACGCGCCGAGCCGCCCCGCGTCATCCGCGTCCGCGAACAACCCCTGCTCGATGTCCTCCGGGTAGATGTTCGCACCCATATAGGAAATCGTGCTGTCGCTCCGTCCGAAGAGGTAGAGGAACGGGATATGGAACACGGGCTGGTCGGCGCGGTCGCACGCCGGCAGCGGGTCGAGACCGAATTCGCGCAGCACGGCGAGCAGTTTGCCGAATGAGATCACGCCCCCAGCGTCATGGATGTTGTACCGGATGCGCGGCGAGAGCACCTTCAGGCGGTTGACCGTGATGATCAACTCGCCCGCGTCGTTCGTCTCGATGTAGTAGTCGAGCGGGCTGTACTGGAAGAGCATCGGCAGGCGCGGGTCATCGCCGAAGAGCGCCTTTTGCAGGTGCGAGTTCGCGGCGGCCTGCTTGCGAATCCAGACGGTGATCGGCATCTCGCCCGCCACGCCGATGTCGATGTCGGACGCACCGTACCCGGAGTAGACGCCCCGGAAGCGGCGTTCGAGGTAGGCGCGCAGCCCCTCGCTCATCCCCTCGCCCCCCGCGACGCCGTAGACGCGGTAGGCGCCCCAGTCGAAGCCGCGCTTCTCGCTCTCGTCCACGAGGTGCTTGAGGAAGGGCGGGTAGCCCGTGATGACGTACGGGTAGCGCGGGCCGAAGAACTGGAGCGTGTGCAGAATCTTTTCGAGGTCGGGGCCGGTCGATTTGACGATCCCGTTGCGGCGCATCGCCTCCCCCGCGTTGACGCCCGTCGCCCACGCGCCCATCGAGAAGCCGTTGATCGTGATGACATTCTCACCGAAGAAGTACCAGCCGAACTGGCTGAACTTGCGGTGCACGTCGTGCAATTCGTCCGCGCTGCGAATCCAGTTGAACGGCGTGCCGGACGACCCGGAGGACTCGTCGATCGTCGTGCCCTTCATGCGGATCGTGCCGTCCAGGCAGCGATCCTCGGTGCTGAACGCCTTGACGTAACTCGCCTTGTCCATCGTCGGTAGCAGGCGCATCCGCTCGGCGGCGGGGAGTGACGGGTCGTCGCGCCAGCCGGAGCGGGCGAGCAGTGTCTGGTACGCCGGGACGCGACGGCGCGCCTGCTCGGCGGCACGGAGCGCCGCGTGCGGGCTGAGGTCCTCCAGGAGCGTCAGGGAGGTCCGGGCGGCACGCAGAAAAAGCCGGTAATTGCGGAGCGCGGCCTGGTTCGCGAGGTCCGCTGCGCGGAGCATCGCCCCGTTCCGCGCCGCGCGCAGCGTCGCCCCGATGGGCAGTGGTGGTAATCGCATCCGGTTCATTCCCTTTACGCTTTTGCACATCGTCAATCCGTCCAACAATCGACAGAGAGACGACACCGCGCGCCCGCAAGTTCCCAATTCCCGCACGAAGCCCGGACTGGCAATCACACGATAGGGAGTATCGGTTCGGATACTACCATGCCCGTCACTGCTGTCGAGCGGCGCTTGATCGGGGGGTGGGGTTCCCCGGCGCACACGCATACGCCGTACCGCAGTCTCGCCGCAGTGCGCCCGCAGCCGTACCGCAGTGCGCGCGTGCGATGGTGGAGGCACGCCGACGCATGACACGCTGGCGACGGATGATGGACAACGGACTTCGACAATGGAGGGACGAGGAGATGCATGACGAGCCGAACAACCAGAGCCAGGCCGCGCTGTTGGAGCGGCGCGTCGGGGAACTCGACGACCGCCTCCGCACCATCGAGGCGTGGTCGGTGGAAATGTACCAGTACCAGTCATTCATCCGGCCCCGCACCGCGCCGTACCCGCCCGCGCCCCGCTGGCAACCACAACCGATCACGTCACCATCCGTGCAACCCGTGACGCCGCCCTCCACGCCATACACGACACCGGTTTTCACTGGCCCGTTCCCCGCGCTGCCGCAACAGCCCTTCCCGGCGACTCCGCCACCATCACGGCAACCGCCACCCCTCTGGCAGCCGGTCGCGAACCTGTACAACCAGCTCCGCGCCACGCCGGAGACGGTGCCCGCCACTGCGACGACCGCTCCCGCAGGCCCGCCCCCCGGTCAACCAGCCCCCGCCACAGCCGCTATCCCCTCGCGGCGCTGGTCCCTCAATGAACTGGAGCAACTGCTCAGCGGGCGCGGGCTGGCGTGGGTCGGCGGGCTGGCGATCCTGCTCGGCGCGATCTTCTTTCTCGGCCTCGCCTTCACGCGGGGATGGATCGGCCCCGCCGGGCGCGTCGGCATCGGGCTGATCG
>JBBSII010000717.1:0-2301 GCA_038232175.1 Thermomicrobiales bacterium | reverse complement strand
CGGCACGCGCGCCCTGATGACCGTCGGTTCGTGCGCGGCGGCGCTGCTCGTCCTCGCGTGGGCGACCGTCCACAATCTTATCGTCTTCTATTGCATCTGGGCGGCAATTGGCGTCGTCAGCGCGGCCACCTTCTACGAGCCGGCCTTCGCGGCCATCGCGACGTGGTTTGTGCGCCATCGGAGCCGGGCGCTCACAATTATCACCTTCATCGGCGGGTTCGCGAGCGTCATCTACATCCCGCTGGAGGCGTGGCTCATCCGCGCGCACGGCTGGCGGACCGCGCTCGTCGTCCTCGCGGTGACGCTCGCCGTGTTGACGATCCCGCTCCACGCCCTTGTGCTGCGGCGGCGACCCGAGGACCTCGGCCTGGAGCCAGACGGCGGCGCGGGGCCGGGCGCCGCCGCGCGCGGGCGACCCGTGGCCGATGCCAGCGTCCCCGCCAAACAGGCGATTCGCAGCGCGTCGTTCCGCTGGCTGACGACGGCATTCTGCCTCACGCTCTTCGCCAATGTCGCCGTGACGGTTCACCTCATCCCCTTCCTCACCGACCACGGCTTCAGCACGGGCTTCGCGGCGTCGGCGGCGGGCCTCGTGGGCATCATGGCGCTGCCCGGCAGACTGATCTTCACGCCGCTCGGCGGGCGCATCCCGCGCCGCTACGTCGCCGCGAGCATCTTCGTGCTGCAAGCGCTGGCGCTCGTCGCGCTGGTGACGCTCCGCTCGACCTTCGGCGTCGTCGTCTTCGTCATCCTCTTCGGGACGGGCTTCGGCGCGCTCACCCCGGCGCGGGCGTCGCTCGTCGCCGAACTGTACGGGCGCAGGGAGTACGGCACGATCAGCGGCACGATGATGCTCTTCGTCACTGGGGCGCGCGCGCTCGCGCCCGTCACCGTCGGCGTGCTGGTGACGGTGTTCGGGCGGTATGAACCCGTCTTCTGGCTCCTCACGGTCATTTCCCTGCTGGCGGTCGCATCGGTGCTGCTCATCGAGCGCGGGGCGCACCCCGCCGCCATGCCGGAAGGCACGATGGCGCAAATATAAGCGAACAAACAGGGAGGGAGCACGATGATGGGAGACGTGCAGGTTCGTCCGGCAACGCTCGATGACGCGGCGGCGATCGCGGAGATCTACAATCAGGGCATCCGGGCGCGCATCGCCACCTTCGAGACGGAGGAGCGGACACCGGATGAGCGCCGCGCGTGGATCGCGAACCACGATGAGCGCCATCCCCTGCTCGTCGCGACGATACGAGAGGCTGGGGCGGAGCGGGTCGTTGGCTGGGCCTCGACGGACGGGTACCGGACCCGCGCCTGCTACGCGGGGATCGCGGAGTTCTCTGTCTATATCCACGAGGGGTACCGGGGGCGCGGCGTCGGTGTCATCCTCCTCACCGCGCTGATCGCGGCGGCGGAGCGCGCGGGACTGTGGAAACTCCTCTCCCGCATCTTCCCGGAGAATGCGGCGAGCCGCACGCTCTGCGCGAAGGTCGGCTTCCGCGAGGTCGGCATCTACGAGAACCACGGCAAACTCGATGGCGTCTGGAAGGACACCGTGATCGTCGAACGGCTCATCCCCACGAATCTGACGTGATCGGGCGGCGCTCGTCAGTCAGCAGAACGGGTGATGGGGAATCCACCCCCCGCCGCCCATGCTGCCCATGCCGCCCAGAAGGCACCCGCACCCGCACCCGCTTCCCTCAGGGGAGGGAGTGACTCATCACACGCCTGATAAAACCGCGATACCGGTAGTGTACCGACGTATCTCATGTTACGATTCCGTTATTGAAGTGGGGGAGCGTGGCGGAAGCGAAGTCCCGCAAGGAGATCTATACCATCGGGCATAGCAACGCGCCTGCGGAGATGGTGCTGTCGCTGCTGCGTGAGCAGCGGATCGACACGCTGGTCGATGTGCGGAGCGTCCCCGCGAGCAAACACGCGCCGCAGTTCAACCGGCTTGCGTTTGCGCGGACGCTCGCGGCGGCGGAGGTGCGCTACCTCTTCATGGGTGCGTGGCTCGGTGGTCGCCCGCGCGATCCCCGCTGCTACAAGGACGGCGTCGTGCCGCGCGGCAACGCGAATTACCTCGCACGCGTGGACTATGCGAAGGTGGCCACGCGGCCGTGGTACCAGCAGGCCGTGCGCGATCTCGTCCACATCGCGCAGTCACGGCGCACGGCGATCGTGTGCAGCGAGGAGAACCCGCGCCACTGCCACCGGCTCCATCTGATCGCGCAGACCCTGACCGCGCGCGGCATGGCCGTCTACCACATCCGCCATCGCGGGCCGCTGGAGGTCGGGCTG
>JBBSII010000716.1:0-2307 GCA_038232175.1 Thermomicrobiales bacterium | reverse complement strand
CGCGACGCGGAGCAGACGTTCGCCCCCGTCGGCACGGGTTCCGTCGATTTCGCGCCGATCTTCGCGGCTGCCGAACGCGGCGGCGCGGCGTGGTACATCGTCGAGCAGGATCGTGCGGTCGGCTCCGCCATCGACGCGGCGCGGATGAGTTTCGAGAACCTGCGCGCGATGGGCAAACTGTCGTAATTGCCGGCCCCGAAGCGATGGAAGCGAGCAATAACGCCCGCTTCCATCGTCGCAACACACAAGGAAAGCCCGCGCTACCGGACGCTCAGTACGCCCGATCAACGAGGACGCGGCCCTTGACCGTCTTGCCGGTGAAGAGGTCCGGCCCCTCCTCGTCGTTATCGCGCAGGGGGATGCAGCGGATCGTCGCCTTCGTCTCCTGCTTGATCCGTTCCTCGGTCGCGGGGTCGCCATCCCAGAAGAGGTAGGAGAAGCCCGCGTTCGCCGCGACGCGCTCCTTCAGTTCGTCGTACGAGGTGACCGACGCGCTGTTCTCCTTCTGGAAATTGAGGGCGCGCCCGTAGAGCGTGTGATGCACATCCTCCAGCAATTCCTGCACACGCGTGGTGAACCCTTCCAGTGGTACAGGCTCCTTGACGCGGTTGTCGCGCCGCACGACGACGGCCTGCCCCGCAGCGACATCGCGCGGGCCGACCTCGATTCGCAGCGGGACGCCCTTCAACTCCCACTCGTTGAACTTCCATCCCGGCGTGTGCTCGGCGTCCCGGTCCACCTTCACGCGCACACCGGCGGCCTTGAGCGCGCGTTCGATCTGCGCCGACGCCTCGAAGACCTGCTGCTTCGCCTCATCCGTCCGCCAGATTGGCACGACGACCGCCTGCACGGGCGCGACGCGGGGCGGCATCTGCAAGCCGCTCTGGTCGCCGTGCACCATGATGATCGCGCCAATCGCCCGCCAACTGAGGCCCCACGAGGTGCTCCACGCGAACTCTCGCTCGCCGGAGGGCGCGAGGAACTGGATGTTGAATGTCTTGCCGAAGTGGTCGCCGAGGTTGTGCGAGGTGCAGGATTGCAGCGCCCACTTCTTGCCGCGCATCATCGATTCGAGCGTGTACGTCCGCAGCGCCCCAGCGAACTTCTCCGACTCGCTCTTGCGACCCATCACGCAGGGGATCGCCAGTTCGTTCACGTAGAAGTCGTTGTAGACATCGATCATCATCAGCGCGCGTTCCTCGGCCTCCTCCGCAGTGGCGTGCGCCGTGTGCCCCTCCTGCCAGAGGAATTCGCGCGTGCGCAGGAACGACCGTGGCCGCTCCTCCCAGCGGACAACGGAGCACCACTGGTTGATGAGGATGGGCAGGTCGCGGTAGCTCTGCACCCACTCAGCGTAGATCGGGCAGATGATCGACTCCGACGTGGGCCGGACGGCGAGCCGTTCCTCCAGTTGCTTGTTCCCGCCCATCGTCACCCACGCGACTTCGGGCGCGAACCCCTCGATGTGCTCCACCTCTTTGTTGAACATCGATTCGGGGATGAACATGGGGAAGTAGGCGTTCTCGACGCCCGTCTCCTTGAACCGGTCGTCCAGCCGCCGCTGCATATTCTCCCAGAGGCCGTAGCCGTAGGGCTTGAAGACGCGGCAGCCCGCCACGGGCGAGTTGTCCATCATCCCGGCGCGTTTGATCACATCGATGTACCAGGCGTCGAACTGGTCATCATCGACATCGCTGGGTTCCTCGATAAAGTTCGTTGCCATAGCGGTATCCCTTTCATCTAACAGCGTATCGCGGGCAGCGCGCATTCACCTGCGCACTCAGTACTCAGAACTCAGCACTCGGTACTTCAAAAAAGGCAGGGGTCAGCGGGGGTTGCGGAATTCGCGCACCGGAAGCAGCCGCCCCTGCCGGGACGGTGCGGGGAGGCCGCCATCGCCCGATCCGCGGCGCGTGTCTGCGGGGCAGCGCGCGGCAGGCATCGTGCGGTATGCTCGGTTGTGGGCGTCGGCGCTCATCACGGTGGCATCCTCCAGGATGCGAAGGCCCGGCTCACAGCACGGGCAGTATCGCACACACGTCAAGGCGCGGGGAAGATGGCGGACAGGGTTCTTGTTGGCACATGCAACTGGTCGGATCACCTCGGCTTCTACCCGGCAGGCCTCAAGGCCGCCGACCGGCTCGCCTACTACGCGCGGTTCTTCCCGATTGTCGAGGTGGACAGCACGTACTACCACATGCCGAGCGAGCGGAACTTCGCGAAGTGGGCGGCGATCACGCCGGACGATTTCGTCTTCAATGTCAAGGCGTACCGGGCGCTGACGCTCCACGATCGCGACGAGCGCGG
>JBBSII010000715.1:0-2318 GCA_038232175.1 Thermomicrobiales bacterium | reverse complement strand
TGATCGGGGACACGCGGCGTATCAAGGATCGGCACGGGCAGCGGCGCACGCCGCCGCAACGCCGTCAGCGGGTCCGCCGCCGTCGCACCGGGGAGGAGCCGGGCGAGCGACGGGTCGTCATAGTACCGGCGCTGCCGGGCGCGGATCGGATGGTGGTCCCCGGCGACGATGAAGATCTCGTCGCGCATCGTCCGCAGTTCATCGGGGGTGATCAGCGCGCGGGCCACCTCGCCGACACCCCGATTCCCGCGATCCGCCCACGGGAGCAGCAGCGGTCGCGACGCGCTCTGATTCGCGCTGTAGACGGTCGTCTTGCCGGCGAGCGCGGAGAAGTATTCCGCATCATCGTGCGTCACCCGCGCGAGGCACATCTTCGTCGTGGCATTGCTGAGGATCGTCTCCGCGTCCTCCTTCCCGTAGGCCTTCGCGAGTTGCGCCTGATCCTGCACCACCACGAGGCAGCCGATCCCGGCGCTGCGTACGGTCGCCATCCGGCTGGCGAACTCCGGAATGTGACCGATCGTGCCGAACTCATCCAGATACGCCATCACGGGGATCGGCAGGGCGCCGCCGGGGTCTGCTTTGGCGATGGCGGTCAGCGTTGTGAAGAAGTGGAGGAAGAAGCAGGCGGTGAGCGGCGCCAGCGTCCTGCCGTACTGCGGATCGAGTGCGAGGTAGAGCGCCGTGGGGGTCGTGGCGAGTCGGGCGAAGTCGACCTCGTTGATCCCCGTCACGGCACGCACCTCGCCGAGATTGAGACAGGTGAAACGGGGCGGCAGTTCCGTGAAGACGCTGCCCAACAGCCGCTCGTTCTTGGCCATGTTCGCCAGGAATCCCCGCGCGAGCCGCTGCACCTCCGGCACCGGGCTGCCCGCCAGGGCCGCGCTCACCTGCTCGGCGGGCGTGCCGCACAGGAGATCCACGAGCGCGACGAGCGGCGGGGTGATCTCCTCCGTCGCGACGAGATGCAATGCCGCCGCGCCGATCAAGGTGCGCGCCGCGTTCGACCAGAAGGCATCCTTGGATTCGCCCGTGTTCCTGACCCAGGTCTGCGCGAACAGATCGGCAGAGGCGGCATCGGTGACGTAGGCGAGCGGGTTGTAACCCTTGGACAGGTCGGGGTCGAGGAAGTCGAGCGCCCAGACGTTCTCCTCGCGATACCGGCGGCGGACCTGGGGCGTGCTTTTGCGCAGCAGCTCCCGCTTCGGGTCGGTGATCACCAGACTGCGGGTGCCGGGTTCGCTGAGGAGATTGGGGAGGATGACGCCGCTCGTCTTGCCGGCACCGGTGGGGGCGACGAGGAGCAGATGCTCGTACTGCGCGCGCTCCGGGATGCTCACAAGGTGGCGACCGACGCGACCGACGATGAGATCCGCGTGGCGCGGACGCGGACGCAGCGTACGGAGTTCCGACTCGTCTGCCCAGCGGGCGCTGCCGTGGCTGCCGCCCGGTCGTCTCCTGCGGCGCATCGCGCCGAGCATGACGAGGAACCAGAGCCCTTTGCCGAGCGTCCGTGCGACGAGGGCGAGGAGGCCAACACCGAGGGTCGCCAGTTCGACGTGCGTGATCAGGCGCACCCGCGCCCAGTTCGGGCTCGTGTACTCCCGCCACCGGTCGGCGAACGGTTGCGCGAACCACTCCTGCGCGCGGGTTGCGGGCACCGGCGAGCCCGCCCCTTGCCTTGTCGGATTCGTTTCCTGTCTGGCCGTGAGGGCGGCAATGTCACGATCCAACCAAAGCGCGGGAAACGCGGCGGTCAATTCGACGGGGCGCACACCGTGCCGAAAATACCCGCCGACTGTCCGACGAGTGCCTCCCGTGCCGATGACCAGTCCGCTCAGCAGCGCGATGAGGACGATACCGACGATGATGCGCGTGCGCATGCTCTCCTTCCTCCCACTGCGGGCCCCGGGTTACCGGTCGTGATCCTCCGGGCCCGGCCGCATCTCCATCCGGTCATGTTCCGCCGCAGCGTGTGCCAGTGCCGCATCCCAGCTCGTCTGGATGCGTCCGGCCAACCGGCAATACTCCATCCCATCCTCCTTGATCTGCGCGTGATCGTGGCGGTCGAGACGAACCTCCCGCACCGCGTCGCCCCGCTCCCCACCGCCACAGAGCAGGACATGCACATGTGGATGCGCGGTGTTGCGGTGCTCCACGGCGACCCAGTGCAGGGTCTGCCCTTTGTCGCGCTCGAGTTCCCCCATCACATGACGGGTGAGGGCACAGAGATCGTCGGGATGCTGCTCTGCCGGCGGGCTGAGCATCAGCCGATGCGCCAGGTACGCGTGCGCTTGGTGCTCGTCCAGCATCCGACC
>JBBSII010000714.1:0-2322 GCA_038232175.1 Thermomicrobiales bacterium | reverse complement strand
CGTCGGCGGATGCGCCGCAGCACTCGCTGCCGCAGATATCGTCCGCGCTGTAGCGGTGGACCTCCTGAATCTCGATCGCGCCGAAGCCGACGGCGACCAATTTCTCGTGATACTCCCTCACCTCAAGCGCACCGGCGATGCAGCCGGTCCATAACTCGGTATTCCGCCGCACCGCATCCGGAATCGCCGACTCGCCAGGCTCGGCGTCACGGATGACGACATCGCTGATCGCGACGCGGCCACCAGGCCGGAGGACGCGGTATGCCTCGCGCAGGACGGCGCCTTTGTCCGTGCTAAGATTGACGACGCAGTTCGAGATGATGACATCCACCGTGTCATCGGGGAGTGGAATCGCCTCGATCTGCCCCTTGAGGAACTCGACATTCGTGACGCCCGCCGTGCGCTGATTCTGGCGGGCGAGGGCGAGCATTTCGTCGGTCATATCGAGGCCGTACGCCTTGCCCGTCGGGCCAACGCGCCGCGCGGAGAGCAGGACATCGATGCCGCCGCCGGAGCCGAGATCGAGCACCGTCTCGCCCGGTGCGAGCGCGGCGAGCGCGGTCGGGTTGCCGCAACCGAGCGAGGCGGCGACCGCCTCGGCGGGCAAGGCGGCGAGTGTGTCGGTCGGATAGCGCATCGCGCCGAAGGCGTCCGTCGCCGTCGCCACGTTCTCGGTCTTGGTTTCGCAGCACGACGGGCCACAGCAGGCATCGACGTTGACGACCGGAACCGCGATTGCCTCGGATGCGGGCGCGCAACAACGCGGCGCGCAGCAGGATGCGCTCGCGGAGACGCGCTTCGCGGCGTTCGCATAGCGCTCGCGCACCGCATCGAGCACCTGCTCGTTCGTTCGTGACGTGCTCATGGTGAACCTCCTGATGCATTCAATATCGACAATGTTCGATGGAATGGGACAAAAAAGGCCTTTGGCTGCCCTCCTTTCGGTTGCTGCTACTGCACGCCCATGATGCGACGCGCCGCCATCGGGAACTCGCTGAGACACTTCCGGTTGACGGAATAGTACATGAAGGTGCCACGCCGTTCGGCGTGGACGAAGCAGGTGTCGCGCAGGATTTTCAGGTGATGCGAGATCGTCGGCTGACCGAGCGGGAAGTGATCGACAATGTCGCAGACGCAGATCGGCTCCGCGTTGCGGGCGAGGAGGTTGAGGATGCGAACGCGCGTCGGGTCCGCGAGCGCTTTGAACCAGCCGACGTATTCCTCCGCCTGCCCCTCGGTGAGATTTGGGGAGACGACGGGGCCGCAGCAGCCGTCGAGCGTCGTCACGGGGATTGGTGTGCGTGTCGTTGCCATCGCGCGATGCTCCTTTCCTGGGCATACCGTATCAGATGTATCGAAGGTTGTCAATATACTGCTTGCCGATGCCCCGAATGCCATTGCTCGTGCCGGGAATATACTCATGCCTCATCGCCAGTACCGCTCTCCGGTCGGTCGATTCCCGGCACGGCCCACAGCAAGCCAATACCGCCCGCGAGTGCGAGAATGCCGCCGCCGCCGATGTAGACAGCGGCGATGCCAACGCGGTCGGAGAGAAATCCCGCCACGCCAATGCTCGCAATTTCTCCCGTTGCCCAGACCACATCGAGCGTGGCGAAGACCCGCCCCCGCATCGCGTCGGGGACGCGCCGCTGGAGCACGGTGCTGTAGGTCACCGCACCCGTTGCGGTGCCGATGCCATAGGTGACGAGGATCACCAGCGCGATGGGCAGCGAAGTGAGCGTCCCCAGGAGGACATCTCCGATTCCTCGCCACACGTACGGCCAGAAGAGGAGGCGCGGGTCGGCTCCCAGGAGCCGGGGAAGAAGGAAGGGGCCAACGAACGCCCCGACGCCGATGGCGAGCAGCAGCCACGCGAACTGCGCCGGTTGCAGCCGCAGATGCCGCGCGGAGAGGACGACGAGGAGCGCCGCCGTCCCCCCCGTCGCGAACGAGGCAAGCCCCTGCACGACGAGCAGCGGGCCAATGAAGGGATCGCGGCGGGCGTAGCGCAGACCATCACGGGCATCGACCCAGAATCCGCCCGGAGTCTCGTGCTGCCCGCCATCGCGCGCGGGCCGGAAACGTCCCCGAAGGCGAGCCAGCATGGCAGCCGAGAACAGGAACGTCGCCGCGTTGAAGAGGAACGCGGGTGTGGCGCCGAACGTGAGCAGCAACCCGCCCGCCCCGGCGGCGGCGAGTATCTGCGTCGCCTGCTCGGTGGACCACCCGACGGTGTTCGCCGCGAGCAGCGCATCCTCCTCCACGAGCGCGGGCAGGAGCGCCCGTGCCGCCGGGCCGAATGGGACGCCGAACGCCGCCATG
>JBBSII010000713.1:0-2328 GCA_038232175.1 Thermomicrobiales bacterium | reverse complement strand
GATGCTCACGTTGTGCACGATCCGGTAGAGCCAGGGGAGGAAGGGGCGGCGCGGGTCGAAGGTACGCAGCGCCGTGAAGAGCTCGAGGAAGACGAGCTGGGCGATGTCGTCGGCGGCCTCCGGGCTGCCGACGACCAGGTAGGCGGCGCGATAGACGCGCGCGTGGTGACGCGCGAAAAGCGCGGCGAGCGCCGCCCGCTCCCCCGCCCGGGCACGCCGGACGAGGGCGGCATCATCGGCGTCGCCTGCGGTCCGATCGCTTTGTGCCGTCGTCTCCACCGCCGGGAGATTGCAAGATCGGCACCATCGCGCGGCCCACCCTGTCCGACCGGCCCTAGTCGCCAATCGCGCTCCAGCCCTGCGCGCGCGCGCCGCCCCGGTCGCCGTCTCCCCCCGCAGGGAGCGCGCGCAACGCCGGCCGCGCGGCCACCCCGCCCGGCCGGAAGGTGTAGCCCATGTCCCGCACGGTGCGGAGAAACGCGGGGTTGCCCGGCTCCGCCTCGATCTTCTGCCGCAGCCGCCGGATGTAGACGTCCACCCGGTTGGTCACGCCCTCGAAGTCGCATCCCCACGTCCGCTCGATCAGCGCCTCCCGCGCGATCACCGCGCCCGCGTTGCGCATCAGGCACTCGAGGATTTTCATCTCGGTCGGCGTCAGCGCGACGGGCCGCCGCCCCTCCCCAATAAACTGCATCTCGCTCAGGTCGAGCGCCGCGTCCCCCACCCTGATGACGGAGCCGAAACGGTTGCGCTCAGCGCGGCGATAGCGGCGCAGCACCGCCTGGACGCGGGCGAGCAGCTCCGCTGGCTCGCACGGCTTGGCGAGATAGTCGTCCGCGCCCGCCTGGAGGCCCGCCACCCGGTCGGCCACCACGCAGCGGGCGGACAGGAAGATGACCGGGACATCCGGGTGCGCGCGACGCAGCGCCGTACACAGGGTGAAGCCATCGATGTGGGGCAGCGTCGCGTCGAGCAGGATCAAATCGACCGGGTGCTCGGCGAGCAACGGGAGAGCGCCCCGGGGGTCGGGGAGTGTCGTCGTTCGATAGCCGCTGTCGCCGAGCAGGAATCCGAGCATCTTGGCGACCAGCGGGTCGGGCTCGAGGAGGAGGAGGTGTGCGGACATGGCGGCGACCTCATTCTTGCACCAGCGTGCAGTAATATTCTTACGTGTAAGCTGCGCGGCTCGCACAGAATACTTCCCTCGCAGTGGCCAAAAGGTTCCCGCCGACCCGCAGAGCCCGCCCGACCGCCACGCGCCCCGGATCCTTCTCACAAGCGAGCGAGCGTGTTGAAAAAAGCCCTCGCCGTTCGTGCGGCTCGCGCTGTTCGACGGCGGCAATCATTGGTGATCGGCCGGAACCTCCTGATGGCGCGTGTGTTACGACCGCGCGACGCAGTTTTGCGGCAACAACCCGGCGCATCCCGCCGCGCCATCCGGCGACGGCCGTCGTCCCCAGCCTCGTGCACTCAGCGATCGCTTCAGGTTCTGTCCCGCCGCGATGAATCGCCCTCCATGTTCACCTCCTTGAATCCTCGTAAGCGGAACTGTCGCATCCCATGCCACTGCTTCGCCTCTCCGAAGCTACCCGGAGGCCGCCCGGCTCGATCCACGCCTCGCGTTTGCGCAGCGCTTTCTCATGCTCCTCGATCTCGTGGTAGCTACGGACCCGGTCGAAATAGTTAGAGTCGACCGGTCGCCCGATCTCTAGTCCGTGATTACTCGCCGTGCACTGCGCCTTCCGGGCAGCCGTTACAGCCCGCCGCGTCCACCCGACAGACCACTTTCTCTTGCCGATAGCTCACCTTCCGACGAGGCAACATCTCGCCCGGCGGCTCCCGTTCTCCGCGCGGACCTCCACCGAGGGCGATGCTTGCCCGGCGACCTGGGGGCGGGCGAGACGCCTCTCCCTCGCGGCTGCCATCGCCCATCGCTCGCACGGGTCGGGAGAGATTGCCCGCTCGGCGCGGAGGGACTCCCCTGCTTTAGTGCTGCCCCTCCCTGCGGGGCGGCGCTCCGCATCGGACCGACCGGGCGAGGCGGCGAGGATGGACACGGCGAGCTGTCCATCTGGGGTCTACCCCAGCCTGATGTCAGGTGGCTGCCAACGTGAGCGTCAGGATTTGGCCGTTTACGCCTTTCACTGACACCTGCGGCGGAACGTCATAGAGGCTATCCCGACACGTTGCCACCCGCGACCGCGCGCACGAGCCGACGATGTACGAGATGGCCGCACGGTCCATGGCGGACGTGGATGGCGAGGGGCATCCGCTCGGGTAGCGCGGCGCTCAGCTCGGGAGCACAGGCCCTTGCCTCGACGGTGCGGG
>JBBSII010000712.1:0-2328 GCA_038232175.1 Thermomicrobiales bacterium | reverse complement strand
GATCGACTTTCGTCGCCGCCTCGGGGTAGGTCGCGCCTTTCTGCCAGAGGTTCGGCTTGATCCGGTTGAGGTAGTCCCACGCGGCGGGTGACTTCTCCTTGTAGACCTGCTCATTGAAGCTCGTCCCGTACTGCTGCCAGCCGCCCGTCGTCTCATAGAGGACGTGCCGGACGACCACGCTGCCCGTGAAATCCGGCGGCGCGGCGTAGGTGAATTTGCCGGGGTTCGCCTTCAGGTACTCCTCCAGCGCCTTGAAGGATTTCGGCGGGGTCGGCACCTTCGCGCTGTCGTAGACGAAGACGAACTGCGCCCGCGACCACGGCGCCTCGCGGTCATTGACGGCGATGCCGAAGTCATTCTTAACATTCGGCTCGTCCCACGCGATCAGTTTCGCGTTCGGCAGGTTCCGCGCCCAGCCGCCGAGCAGGATATTCCCCTCGGCCATCGTGCGGAAATTCTCGCCATTGATCCAGATCAAGTCAACGCTGCCATCGGTCGTCTTGCCCGCCTGCTTCTCGGCGAGCACCTTATTGACCGCCTCGACGGTATCCGTCACCGGCGTCCGCTTCACAGTCACGTCGTATTGCTGCTTCATCGTCGGGATGACGTACTTATCGAGGTAATCATTCGTCATCTGGCTGCCGCCGTAGAGGAACCAGTTCGCCGTGCCGCCCTTCGCCTTCGCGACGATCTGATCCCACGTCATGCCATTGATCGTGCCGCTGCCGAGCGTCACCGCCCCCGAACTGCTCGTTCCGCTCGCGGCGGTGCCGCTGGTCGCGGTCGTCGCCGGTGCGCTCGATGCAGCGCGCGTGGGTGCGCCCGTCGCGGCAGGGGCTTGTGTGGCGACAGGCGCGCTCGTCGTCGCCGCGACGCTCGATGATGCCGCGCTCGGCGCGGTCGGTGCGGCGCCGGTTGTTGCGGCGCTCGTCGCGCCAGCGGGCGCGGCGGGTTTCGGCGTATCGGTCGCCGTCGCGCCACCGCCACAGGCGGCGAGAACCGCGCCCGCCGTGATGGCGGCAGCGGATGCCAGGAAACGACGACGCGAGAGTGCGTGCATGGGTGCACGTAGCATGGGCAGAGCCTTTCGCCAGATTCGGTACGATCATCGTCGCAGAGCAGAGAAACAATATGCGATCTCTGCCCTTCTGCCAAGAGACTACGCACCCGCGGGATGATTGGATGCGTCGGAGGCGTGAAGGTTCCTCACCCCCACTGCCCATGCTGCCCAGAGGGCGCCCGCACCCCCTCTCCACCGCCGCGAGAGCACGGCTTGTGTTCGTCCCGTTTGTCGATGGAGAGGGGAGGTCAGTGGTCTCGGTTCAATGGTATAATCTCCCCGCGCGCAACGAGACGTTCACCGTTGCCACTGTGGGGAAATTGGTGTCTGATTCCATCATCCTGAATCTGCCCGCCGCCAGCCTCGACCTGCTCCGGGGAGATCGGCGCACGCACCTCGTCACCTACCTTGAACGGTGGGGGCACCACTGGACGATGCTGCGCTACACGGAGCAGTGGCTCACGCTCGAACCGGATCGCGTGACGCTGCGCGAGTGGCAGGCGCGGGCGCTCGTCGCCGTGGGTCGCGCGGACGAGGCGCTGGCAATCCTCGACGCATTGGACGCCGAACGCAAACAGACACAGACACGATGGGCACTCCGGTTGAAGGCGCTCAAAGCGGCGGGTCACATCGACGACCTGCTCGCGCTCGCGGAGCAACCCGAGAGCGACGATGCGACGGAGGCGTATGCGTGGCTGCGGTACGGCGATGTCCGCCGCGCTGCCGGTCGGTTCGATGAGGCGGCCGAGGCGTACCAACAGCTCGCGCAGATCGCGCCCGACGCGGCCCCGCTCCACCGTCTCGCGGAACTCGCGCTCGACACGGGCGATGCCGCCGCCGCGCGCGGGCACATCGAGACGCTGCTCGTCCGCAACGCCGATCGCCGCCCGACCGTCGAGGAGTTGCGCCTCTTGCGCAATGCCTGCCGCGACCTGGAGGACGGCGCGGCGGTGCGCTCCCTCGACGACCAGATCGCCCGCCGCGAAACCGAAGAACGCACCGCCCTTGAAGCCGAATTCGGCGATCAAACCGACGATACTGACGACATTGCCCCTCCCTCTCTGGGCAGCACGGGGGGTGAGGCTCCCCCGCACGCCACCGAGCACCAACTCCCGCCGGAGGCGTACACGCTCCTGGAGGAGCAATTCGGCCTGCGGGATTTCCGCCCGAATCAGGCGCAGGTGATCGGCAATGTGCTGTCCGGCCAGAGCACGCTCGCGATCATGCCGACGGGCGCGGGCAAGTCGCTCACGTACCAGTTACCCGCG
>JBBSII010000711.1:0-2333 GCA_038232175.1 Thermomicrobiales bacterium | reverse complement strand
GCAGCGTGCGCCACGGCCCGGCGACGTACCCGGAACCCGCCTACGATGTGCGCGTGGAGCGCGGCTCGGTTGAGGTCCGGTTGCGCCGCGCGACCGCAGACGCATGACACCGACGTCCGCATGCCAACATGGTGGTGACGCCCCGGTTCACCGACGATGACGGGTTACGATGTCGCCGTGATCGGTGCGGGGCACAACGGACTCGCCTGCGCCTGCTACCTCGCGCGGGCGGGGCTGAGGGTGATCGTCCTCGAAATGGCGGATCGCATCGGCGGGGCGACGCATACGGCGGCGACGATCCCCGACATGCCCGAGTATCGCTTCGATACCTGCTCTGTCATCCACAACATGATTAACATGACGACTGTGATCGATGAACTCGCGCTGCCCGATGTCGGGCTGGAGTACATCGAGACGGACCCCTTCACGATCTCCTATTTTCCGGACGGGTCGGTCGTGCGCTTCTACCGCTCCGTGGAGCAGACGTGTGCGGAGATCGCGCGCTATTCGCCTGCAGATGCGGACGCATATCGGCAATTCATCCGCGCGGCGGACCCCGTTGTCCAACTTGCGCTTGGGGTGTTCCGCTCGTCCGGCGACCACGGCAAAGGCATCGGTGAATGGCGCACGCGGTTCGGCGCGGCCATCAGCGCGGTGCGGCGCAACCGCCCGAACCGCCTCGTCAATGATCTGCTCGGCGCGTACGGCCCACTGCTGGAAACGACCTTCACGACGGAGTACGCGCGGGCGGGCATCGCGGCGCTCGCCGCCCACGGCACGCTCGGCCCGCACACACCGGGCGCGGCGTTCTTCGGTTTCTGGCAGGCGGCGTATCACCGCTACGGCAATTGGCACGCGCGCGGCGGTTCCGGCGCGCTCGCGGACGCCCTGCGGAAGCGGCTCGTCGCCTGGGGCGGTGAGGTTCGCACCGGCGCGCGGGTCGAGCGAATTCTCGTGAACGGGCGGGCGCAGGGCGTTGAACTTGCGGCGGGCGAACGCATCGCCGCCGCGCGGGTCGTCGCCGCGATCAACCCGCAGACCGCCCTCCTCCGCCTCGTACCCCCCGCCGACCTACCCGCCGACCTCACGCGCCGCCTGACGACGCGCCACCGCTCGAACGCGGTGCAGTTCGTCATCCACGCCGCTCTCGACCGCCTCCCGCAGTGGCCGGACGCACCCGCCGACGGCTGGAACGGGATGCAATCCGTCGCGTCGTCCGTCGCGCAGGTGCGGGAAAATTTCCTTCAGGCGGAAGCGGGTATCGCGCCGACGACCCCAGCGGCGTACGTCTTCACCCCCTCGGCCATCGATGCCACCGTCGCGTCGCCGGGAAAGCACGGCGCGTACATCGCCTGCGCCGCGTACCCCGCACGTTTCGCGGACGGCGCGACATGGCGGGCGCGCGGCGAGGCGGAGGCGCATCGATTGGTGGACGCGGTGGCGGAGTGCGCCCCTGGCTTCCGGGAGAGTATCACGGGTCTCGCGTGGCGGCACGCGGAGGATTGGGAGCGCGAGATTGGCCTGCTCGATGGCCACCCGATGCACCTCGACCTGACGATGGATCAACTCGGCCCCTTTCGCCCGCTCTTCGATCTCGCGGATCACCGCACGCCCATTGAGGGTCTGTACCTCTCCGGCGCGGGCACCTACCCGACGGGCGGCGTCTCCGGCGTGCCGGGGCGCGTCGCCGCGAAAGTCATCCTGAAAGATCGACAACGAAAGCGACCGTAAACGACAGAGGAAGAGTGATGCGAAACAACGAAACGACACCCCAAATAGTGGTAATTACGGGCGCATCGGCGGGTATCGGGCGGGCGACTGCGGTGGCGTTCGTGCGGCGCGGCGCAAAAATCGGCCTGCTCGCGCGCGGGCGGGACGGCCTCGAAGGGGCACGCCGGGAGGTCGAGGCCGCCGGTGGTACGGCGCTCGTCCTTCCAACCGACGTGGCGGACGCCGCGCAGGTGGAGGCGGCGGCGGCGGCGGTTGAGGGGACTTTCGGCCCGATCGATGTCTGGGTGAACGACGCGATGACCTCGGTCTTCTCGCCGGTCAAGGAGATGACGCCCGACGAGTTCAAGCGCGTCACCGAGGTGAATTATCTCGGCTTCGTCTACGGCACGCTCGCCGCACTCCAGCGGATGCTCCCGCGCGACCGTGGGACGATTGTGCAAGTCGGCTCCGCGCTCGCGTACCGGAGCATCCCGTTGCAGGCGGCGTACTGCGCGAGCAAGGCGGCGATCCGGGGCTTCACCGATTCGCTCCACTGTGAACTGCTCCACGATGGGAGCAAAGTGCATTTGACGATGGTGCAGATGCCCGCGCTGAACACGCCG
>JBBSII010000710.1:0-2333 GCA_038232175.1 Thermomicrobiales bacterium | reverse complement strand
TTCCCGCCATTCCGCCGCCGTGCGTGGCGGCGCTTCCGCGTCGTCGGTGCGCCGCTTCGCCCGCCGACGACGATAGCGCCCCACGAGGACGGCGATGACGGCAATCGCGATCCGCGCGAGCAGCAGCACGACGAGCGGCGAGGCGAGCAGGGCGAGGAGTCTGGAGGCGGTGTTCGCCCCCGGCACCGTATCGGGCGTCGTCGGCTGCGGGACGCGGCGCGCGGGCTGGAACAACCGGCGCAATTGCGCGCCGATCCAGTCGCGCAACCGGGCGACCTGCTTCTGTGCGGCGTTCGGCTCCGGCTCGCGGAAGGCGCGGTCGCTCAGGACGTTGTTCAGTTTCTGGCGGGCCTGCGGGTCGGGCGTGCCATTCCCGCCGCCCGCGAGCGTGGACCGGAGCGTCGTCACCTGCGCGAGGGCGCGGTCAAGATCCGGTGGCACGTGCCGGAGCGCGGCGAGCGCGTCGGCGTGCGGCGGCGGGTAGCGGGTCCCGTCAACCGTCACGCCATCGATGCCGGCGAGCGCGGCCTGCGCGCGCTGGATGGCGGCGTCGCGCAGGCTGCCGTTGAGCGTTCGCGCCTGCGTCAACGCATCCTGCGCGGCGGTAAGGCGCTGGACATAGGTGGGTAAATCGACATCGGCGGCGGCGACATTGCCCGGCGGCAGGAGCAACACGCCAAAGAGCAGCGCGAAAAGGAGCGCGACGCGGCGCATCATGGCGTCACCAGCGCGGCCCGCTCGGCGGCGCCCCGTTGCAGCAGGAGGTCGATGTCGAACCCCTCCTTGCGTAGCCGCAAATCGGTGAAGAAGAGCGTGCTGATTGTGACGGCAATCGGCACCATCACAACATCGATCAGGGACGCGACGACCGCGAGCGCCAACGTCCCGACGCTCCCGCCGAGCAGGTCCTTCGACGACGTGAACCCGCTGATGAGGACGCCTAGACCGCCCGGCACCGCCGCCGCGAATAGCCGCAGGATGCCGACGAGGATGAGCAGCCCGGCCATCCGCCACCACATCCCCCGCACAAGGGCGAGGCTCCGTGCCAATCCCCCGCCCGTCCGCCGCCCCTCCAGCACAATCGCCTGAGGCGCGAGTTGCCAGCCGACGTACAGAAAGATGGCGAAGGGCGTGCCGAGAAAGGCGGTGAAGACCGTCAGCGCGACGACCGCGATGCTGGAAAGCAGCGACGCCGCGAGCAGCGAACCGTACCGGCGGCGCGCGTGCGCGTACGCCGCGCCGACCGTGCAGGGCTGCCCGAGCGTCCGCAGCCCCGCGATGGTGACGAGCGCGCCCGTACCGAGCGTCGTGATCGCCAGCGTGCAGAGCGCCGCGACCACGGTGAAGACGAAGGTCACCGTGCCGTCCGTCGTGATCGCGGCGTGGTCGCCGACGCGCGCGTAGGTCGCCGGGTCGAGCGGGTTGAACGGCGTGAAGAGCGTCGAGAAGAGGAGCGAGAGCACGTGCGACGGGACGACCGTCAGCGCGGCGGCGGCAGTGAACAGCCCGATGTCGCGCCGCACCGCGCGCACGCCCTCGTCGATCATCGCCGAGACGGTGCGCGGCACGAGGCGCGGCGGCAGGAGCGCGGGCAGCAGCACCGGCGCGGCCCCCGGCCCGGACGCGGCGGGTTCAAATTGTCCGGTTGGCGGTCGCGACACGGCGCGTGCATCCTCCCCGTCGATCATTCCGATGGCGGTATTCTACGCGAGGACGCGCAGTTGCGGTTATCGCGCCGCGAGCGGTTCCCCGCGTTTGGTGCGCCGCCGGTGCGCCACCAATTCGATCCGCCCGTCTGCGTCGATGGTCAGTTTCGCGTCGAGCGCCTGCACGAGTTTCAGGAGGGTCGTCATCGTCGGCGCGTGGTCTCCCCCTTCGAGGCGGGCAATCGCCGTGCGCTTGACGCCGACGCGGTCCGCGAGCGCCTGCTGCGTCAGCCCGCGCTGCTCCCGCACCGTCCCCAGCGCGTACCCGAACCGGACATTGCGGAGCATTTCTTCATATGCTAACCGTTCCTCGGGGGTCTTGAGTGTCTCATCAAGGTATCTATCGAAGTCGTCTCTTTCCATCATTTTTGCGAATCCTTCCACTCCACGAACCGCTTCTGTGCAAGTTCGATGTCATTGCGCGCTGTCTTCTGCCGCTTCTTGACCACACCATGTGTGAAGACAAACCGACGGCCATCGATACCAAAGAAGAGCCGATATTCGATGCCGCCATATTCTGGTCGCAACTCCCAGAGGTCATCCTCGAGTTTCTTGATATGCGATGACCGGAGTGACGTACCCATCTCCCGCAAGAGGTCAATGTATGAGAGGCATTTATCCCTCGAT
>JBBSII010000709.1:0-2335 GCA_038232175.1 Thermomicrobiales bacterium | reverse complement strand
CTCGATCCCAACGCGGTACGTCCACACCGTCAACGAGATGGTCAGCGCGGCGGATGTGCAGGCGTGCATCGACCTGCTCGCGCGCTATCTCGAAGAAGCGCACACGGGCAACTATTCGCTCTGAAATCTAGGCTTCTGAATCGGGAATGACCCTTCTTTATCCCCGGTCTCCATGGTTGCACACCGTTCGCAATCATCGCGGCGTCAGGGAGGGCGGTTCGAGCACCGCCCCGACGCGGGCGCGCGCTCGCGTTCATCACGAAACTGAACCGCACTGGGCTTTAGCTCGCCACCGGGAAAACCGCGTCATGCACGATGAGACCGTGTGCGCTCGCGCGCAGCCGCACGACCAAGGAGGACTCCTGCGGATGTCCGGTACGTCGCACGATCAGCGGGAGGACGCGGACACCGTCACGGCAGCGCCGCCGACCGGCCCCTTCGCCGTCTGGCAGCACCGCGATTTCCGCCTTCTCGTTATTGGTCAGTGCATCGCGACGCTCGGTCGGCAGATGCAGACCGTCGCCATCACCTATCAGATCTATCAGTTGCACCACTCCGCGCTCGACCTCGGCCTCCTCGGCCTCGTTCGTCTCGTCCCCATGCTCGTCTTCTCCCTGGTCGGCGGCGTCATGGCGGATCAGGTGGATCGCCGCCGCTTGCTCCTCATCACCCAGCCCATTCTGCTCTGCTGCTCGGTGGCATTGATCCTGACGACGCTCGCGGGGTGGGCGAGCCTCGCGGTGATCTATGCGATCACGGCGATCTCCGCGACGATTGGCACCGTGGATGACCCCACGCGCGACGCGCTCCTGCCCGCGCTCGTCCCCCGCGCGCACCTGGCGAGCGCCCTCTCGTGGAACATCACGCTCGCGGAGGTCGCGACGATTGTCGGCCCCGCCCTCGGTGGTCTAGCAATCGGCGTGGTCGGTATCGCGGCGACGTACAGCGGCGAGGCGTTCTCGTTTGTCGTTGTGATCGCCACGCTGCTTGGGATGCGGGCGCGGCTCGGTGCGGCGGCAATCGACGGCCCGCGCGGCTGGCACGCGGCGGTCGAGGGATTGCGCTTCGTGCGCGGCAACGACATTGTGCTCGCCATCATGTCGCTCGACTTCTTCGCGACCTTCTGGGGGAGCGCGACGGTGCTCCTGCCCGTTTTCGCGGATCGCACGCTCCATGTTGGGCCAACCGGATTGGGCATCCTCTTCTCCGCCCCGGCGGTCGGCTCGGTGCTCGGCGCGGTCGCGATGACGGCGGTCTCGTACCGCGTCCGCAGGCCGGGGTGGCCGCTGCTCTGCGCGATCGCGGCGTACGGCCTCGCCACGGCGGGCTTCGGACTGACGCGGACATTCCCCCTCGCCCTCCTCTTCCTCGCCGCGATCGGGCTGACCGACACGGTGGGCATGACCTTCCGCAGCCAAATCCTCCAACTCCTGACGCCGGACGCCCTGCGCGGTCGGGTGACGGCGGCGGAGCAACTCTTCACGGGGGGTGGGCCGCAAGCGGGGCAACTCAAGGCGGGCGTGGTCGCGGCGCGGTTCGGCACGCCCTTCTCAATTGTCTCCGGCGGGGTGGCGTGCGTCCTCACCGTGGCGATCATCGCCTGGCTGGTGCCGGCGATCCGTCGCTATCAGGCGTGAAAGGTGATCGAGGCGTTCTGAATGCATCAATCATCCCGCGCTCCACTATACTGAGTCGCGCCGCAGCGACGGCGCCGCAACGGAAATGATGCACCGCGCCGGTGCAGGATGGGGGAGCGAACATGGGGAATGAAACGGCGAGGCGTCCGGTGCGTGCGGACGACCTCTTTTCTCTGAACTTTGTCGGCGATGTGACGGTCAGCCCGGATGGTCGGACGATCTGCTTCGTGCAAACGCGGATGGATCGCGAGACGAATGCGTACCAGAGCGACCTCTGGACCCTCCCGGCCAGCGGCGGCGCGGGCGACGCCGTCCGGTTCACGCACCAGGCGCGCGGGGTGGGGCAGCCACGCTGGTCGCCGGACGGACGGTGGCTCGCATTCCTCTCCGATCGCGACGAGAAGGGCAAGCGGCAGATTTGGGTGATCCCGACGGGCGGCGTCGGCGGTGAGGCGCGGCGGCTGACAAGCGGCGAGACAGCGGTGAGCGACTTCGCATGGTCGCCGGACGGCACGCGCCTCGCCTTCGTGCGCGGCGAGAAGATCGCGCCCTCAACGCCGAAGGAGGGGCCAGCCGGGCGCGTCACGGAGGACGTGCTGACGATCACGCGCATCCGCAACAAAGCGGACGGACGCGGCTTCATCCACGACCGCCGCAACCACCTCTGGATGGTCGCGCTCGACGGCACGGAGATGCGG
>JBBSII010000708.1:0-2341 GCA_038232175.1 Thermomicrobiales bacterium | reverse complement strand
GTACGAGCGAATGGGATTTCGCCAACATTGCACCGTCGCGCAGTATCTCTATCAGCCGTAATACGTCACCCGAACGCTACGTTTCGAGGGGCGTGACGATGCCGCCGTCGTTCGCGTGGCGGAGCGCGGTGGTGTAGAGGCGGTGGTAGAAGCCGCCCAGGGCGATCAGTTCCGCGTGTGTCCCCTGCTCGATGATCCGCCCGCCGTCGATGACGACGATGATGTCCGCCTCCACAATCGTCGAGAGGCGGTGCGCGATCACGAGCGATGTGCGGCCATGCAGCACCGTGCGGAGCGCCTCCTGGATAATTTGCTCGGTTTGCGTATCGACGCTGCTCGTCGCCTCGTCCAGCACGACGATGCGCGGGTCCGCGAGGATGACGCGCGCGAAGGCGATCAACTGCCGCTGCCCGATGCTCAGGCCGCTGCCGCGCTCCCCAACCTCACTGGCGTAGCCGTCCGGCAATCGGGCGATGAAGTCGTGCACGCCCACCGCACGCGCTGCCGCCTTCACCTCCGCGTCGGTCGCGTCCAGCTTGCCGTAGCGGATGTTCTCTGCGATCGTCGTGGAGAAGAGGAACGTGTCCTGGAGGACGATGCCAAACTGTCTTCGGAGCGACGCGAGCGTGACATTGCGCACATCGTGGCCGTCGATCAGGACGCGCCCGTTCCAGACATCGTAGAAGCGCGGGACGAGATTAATCGTGCTTGATTTGCCCGCGCCGGTGGGGCCGACGAACGCGACCGTCGCGCCCGGTGGGATCGTCAGCGTGAGATCGCGGAGCACGGGCGTCGTCGTGTAGCCGAAGGTGACGTGATCGAAGACGATCTCGCCGTCGATCCGGGGGAGCGGGGTCGCGTCGGGCGCATCGAGGATGTCCGGCGGCTCGTCGAGCAGTTCGAAGACCCGCTCTGCGGCGACGGTCGCGGCCTGGAGCGTGTTGTAACGGTCGGAGAGCGTGCGCACCGGCTGGAAGAAGCGGGTGACGTAGCCGATGAACGCGGTGAGCGCGCCAATCGACAGGGTATGGTTGATGACGCTGTTCCCGCCGACGACGAGGACGATCACCGTCGCGAGGCCGCTGACCATCTCGACGCTGGGCGCGAGCACCGAGTTGAGGCGGATCGAATGCGTCGTCACATCGTAGACCCGGTGGTTCAGCCGCTCGAAGCGGTCGAAGTTCTCCCGCTCGCGCCGGAACGACTGGATGACGCGCATCCCGCTGATGTTCTCCGCCGAGTACCCCGTCAGACGGCTTGTGGCGGCGCGAACGGCGCGGTAGACGCGGATCGCGAACCGCCGCCAGATCATCACGATGCCGATCATGATCGGCAGCACGACGTACGACAGCAGCGCGAGTTCCACATTGATCGTCAGCATGGCGAAGACGATGCCGACAAGGATGAGCAGGTCCGCGAACAGGCCGATGATGCCGTCGGTCAGCAGGTCCTGGAGCACGGAGACATCATTCTGGATGCGCGAGATGAGCCGCCCGATGCCCATGCGGTCGAACGTCTTGAAGCCGAGAATCTGGATGTGCCGAAAGAGTGTGTACCGCAGGTCGAAGATCACGCGGTTGCCCACGCGGGTGGTCGTGTACCCCTGCGTCCAGCGCGCCCCGAAGACGAGGAGCACGCACGCGAGGAACGCCCCGACCGCGATGCCCAGCGTGCGCGTGCTTGCCCGTGCGATGCCCTGGTCAATCGCGACGCCGAGCAACCGGGGCAGGGCGAGTTCGCCGAGCGTCTGAAGGGTGATCGCGGCAAGGGCGATGGCACACGACGCGCGGTACGGCTTGAGGAAGGCCAGCAGGCGGCGCGCGCTCTCCTTGTTCAGCCCGCGCCCGAGGTCGTTTTCGCGATCATCGAGCGAGAGGTACGGCGGCGCGCTCGGCTTCGCGCCGTTCGTCGCCGGAGCGGTGACGGGGGCCGCGCCGATGGCGAATTTACTCATGCGTTGCCCCCCGGCATTGCCCCGGCCTCCGTCACATCAGGAACGCGCGCGCCACCATCTACGGGGGCGCCGCTGCTCTGCGTCTGCACGTCGTGGATGCGGCGGTATGCGCCGTCGCGGGCGAGCAGTTCGGCGTGCGTGCCGCGCTCGACGATCTCGCCGTCCGCCAGCACGCAGATCTGGTCCGCGCCCCGGACGCTGCTCAGCCGTTGCGCGATGACGAAGGTCGTGCGCCCCTCCATGAGGACGGCGAGGGCCTTCTGAATCTCATACTCCGTCTCCATATCGACGCTGCTCGTCGCGTCGTCCAGCATGAGGATGCGCGGGTTGAGGAGGAGGGCGCGCGCGATAGCGAGGCGCTGCTTCTGGCCGCCGGAGAGGTTCACG
>JBBSII010000707.1:0-2343 GCA_038232175.1 Thermomicrobiales bacterium | reverse complement strand
AGGAACTGTCCAAGTACGTGACGATTACCTCGTCCATCGGGCAGGGCCAGTTGCCCGGTCGCCCGGTGAAGGGCGCGGCGGAGGCGCAGGCGGTCGTTGGTCGCCCGGTTTCCGCACCGACCACGCTGCCGCAGGGCGTCGCCAACACGCCGCAATACTTCGTCTCGGACAAGCAGACGGCGGACGCGACGCTGAATCTGGCGGAAATCCGCCCGATCCTCGCGCAAGCCGGCATGGCGAGCCTCCTGCCCCCGGCGGACAACAGTGCAAAGGCGAACACCGCGCTGTCGCCGGGGAGCGCGGCAAGCCCCGCCACGAATGACCGCGCGACCGTCCATCTCGATGCGCCCGCCGCGTCGATCATCTCCTACGGCTTCGACCCGACCGCGCAGGGCGCCACCACTGCGCAGAATCAGAAGGGCGTTGCGGTGATCGCGATGGGTTCCCCGACGATTGAGGTGAACGGCCTCGATGTCCCCGGCATTGTCAACACGATCGCTGCGGTGCCCGGCTTCCCGCCGGAACTCGCCGCTCAACTGCAGAAGGCGGACCTTGAGCACACGCTGATTGTCCCCGTGACGGACGATCAGATCGTCAAGAACGGCACGATCAACAACGCGCCGAGCACGACGATCAGCCAGAAGGACGATAGCATGTCCGTCGTCCTCTGGATCACGTCGGACAACGTCTTGCACGCGGTCGTCGGCACCTACGGCGCGAATGACGTGGAGAACGTGGCGAAGTCCGTCAAATAACGCGCACATTCCTCCCCCCCTTCCTCCTGAGGGCCGTTCCCGGATTCACCTCCGGGTTCGGTTCTCTTTTTCAACGCACGATCTGCACGCGCGATACGCGGAATCGACAGGCGACCGTTCGAGCGTTTCGTTGAAACGTTTGTCGCCACCAGGCAGTTTGGTGTGTGATGTCACGACACCGGCGCGGGCGGTGTGTCTCATTACATGGGGGTGTCATACCGATGACACATTCAGGTGATACCATTACCCGTGGTGCGACGACGATCAGCAAGAGAGCAGGGCAGCGTATCCATGGCACAGACAACCCTCCCTCCCGTCGATGCACGGGAGACCCCGCGCGTAGCCGCGACGCTCCGCCCGAAGGAAGTCGCATTCCTCCACGCGGACACGACGATTGACCCGACCGTCCCCGCCGTCGAAACGCGCGAGCTGCGCAAGGAATACGGCGCGAAGGTGGCGGTGGAATCGCTGACCATCACGGTGCGACAGGGCGAGGTCTTCGGCTTCCTCGGCCCGAACGGCGCGGGCAAGAGCACGACGATGAAGATGCTGATGGGCCTCGTCTTCCCGACGAGCGGCGCGATGTCGCTGCTCGGTCGCCCGATCGGCGATGTAGCGGTGAAGCGGCGCGTCGGCTTCCTGCCGGAGCAGTTCCGCTTCCACGAGTGGATGCAGGCGGGGGAGTTCCTCGATTTTCACGGGCAACTCTACGGCATGGCGGCGCGGGAGCGACGGGGTCGCATCCCCGAGGTGCTCGAACTCGTCGGGTTGGCGGGCGAGGGGCGCAACCGACTCAAGACCTTCTCCAAGGGGATGCTCCAGCGGATCGGGCTGGCGCAGGCGGTGATGAACAGCCCCGCGCTCGTCTTCCTCGATGAGCCGACGAGTGCCCTCGACCCCGTCGGGCGGCGCGAGGTGCGCGACGTGATCGCCCGCTTCCGCAGCGAGGGGATGACCGTCTTCCTCAACTCGCACATCCTCGCGGAGGTTGAGCAGGTCTGCGACCGCTGCGCGATCATCAACCACGGGCGCGTCGCGCGCATGGGCACGATGCAGGAACTGCTCGCGGAGGAACTGACTGTCGACATCACGCTGGACGGCATCAGCCCGCGCGTCTGGGCGGCGTTCGACGCGGACGTGGCGCTCATCGAGAGCAGCGACCGCACACTGACTGTCCGCGTGCCGGACGAGGAGCAAATACCGCCGCTCGTGGAGCGTCTGGTCGCGGCGGGGGCGAAGGTCTACGCCGTCACGCCGCATCACCGCACACTGGAGGATGTTTTCATGGAGGCAATCGGCGTCACAAACGCAAAGGGAGCTGCGCACGGCCTCGAACGCGAAGACGGCGTGCTGGGAGGGGGGCGATAAATGGCGACCGCAACCCGCACCCTCGCGCCCGACCGCTCGTTCGATGTGCTGGGCAGCCTCCGCCGCATCTGGCTCCTCGCCCGCATGACCTTCCGCGAGGCGGTGCGGAAGAAGATGATCTGGGCGGTCATGCTCCTCACGACGCTCTTCGTCGCCTTCTTCGGCTGGGGCGTCGTCCGCTTCAAGGCGACGTGGGACGCTCGCGCCGCCGCGCGGAGTT
>JBBSII010000706.1:0-2357 GCA_038232175.1 Thermomicrobiales bacterium | reverse complement strand
TCCACGCCGCGCTGTCGCGTCATCGGCGTCGATGCGCCGTTGTGCGGCGTGACGATCGCGTTCGGCAGGTCCCAGAAGGGGCTGTCGGGCGACAGCGGCTCCTCGCCGTGCGCGTCCAGACCGGCCCCCGCGATCCACCCCTCGCGGAGCGCGGTGAGGAGCGCGCCATCGTCCGCGATGCCGCCGCGCGAGAAGCAGATGTAGTGGGCGGTCCGCTTCATCGCCCGGAATTCCGCCGCGCCGAGCATCCCGACCGTCTCGGGCGTTCGCGGCGCCGTGACGACCACGAAATCCGCCTCCGCGAGGAAATCGTGCAGCCGCTCGCGGGGGAAGAGGGCATCGACCTGCGGCGTCGGGCGTGGCGTGCGCCGGATGCCGAGGACGCGCATGTGGAACGCTTGGCACTTGAGCGCCAGGTCCTGCCCGGAGTGGCCCAATCCGATGATGCCGCAGGTCAGGCCGTTCAGTTCGGGGTGAGACCAATGATCCCACCGGTGCTCCGCCTGCGCCTGTGCCCAGCGTGGCGCGTCGCGGTTGAGCATCAGCATCAGCATCATCGCGTGCTCGGCGAGGGGGATCGCGCCGTTCCCCTTGCAACTCGTGCAGACGACCGGGCTGGCCACCATCTCCCGGTACATCAAGGCATCGGGGCCCGCCGCCCAGCTCTGCACCCAGCGGAGTTTGCGCGCCCGCGCGAGGGCGGCGGGCGAGACGTTCCCCGCGACGATCTCCGCATCCTCGATCGCGGCTTCGAGTTCGCGCTGGGTGGCGAAGGAGCGCAGCGTCGCGCCCGGCACGGCGGCGCGAATCTGCGCCTCGTGGGTGTCGGTCAATTGGCCGGTCATCAGGACGGTGAGCACGTTCATTCTCCAATCCGCGCATGGCGTACCCTGCTGACACCGGTCGTGTGCAACCGGAAGCGTAGGGATCTGCCCCGTTATGCGCCCTGTGCAGGCTCGGCTATGACAGTGATCTGAACGGTGGTCGCAACTGCGACCGTGCGATAGAGCGGTCAGCCGTCCTTGTAGCGGCCAACCAGCGCCCCGGCCTGCGCGTCGCTCACGCCGACGAGCCGGAACCACATGTCGATCCGTGCGAACGACGTGGGCGCTTGCCGGTCGCGCAGCCCCTCGATCGTCACTTCCATGCGTTGCAGCGGGATGCCCATCTCCTGCGCGGCCCGCTCGATCAGCGTGACGCCGCAGGAGGAGACACCGGCGAGGAAGGCGTCGCCCGAGGTGATCTCCTCGCCAATCGTTGGGCTGTCGATGACGAAGTGGTGATTGCGGACGGTGTTCAGGCTGCGACCAACGGTGCCGCTGCTGTAGGATCGCACCGTGTTGATGAGGTACTGCTCGCTCATGCTTCACCCCCATGAAAGAGACCAGAAACCGGACGATGCACCATCCTACCCCGATCCCGCCCCGATCGGTAGCCTCCCGACACGAGCATTCCGTGAAGTCTTCAAAGAGCCGATTGCATCCGAACGAAAACTCACGGCACCTAATGTGCGTTCGTGGATGGCATTGGGAAGGCTGCGCGCGATGAAGCGCCTCGCCCGGCGTGTGCCATGTCGTATCGGAAAGGATGTACGGATGCTCTGGACGATTGCGGTCATTCTTGTGGTTCTCTGGCTTCTGGGATTCGCCGTCCATGTGGCGGGTGCGTTCATCCACCTGCTGCTCGTGATCGCGGTGATCGTGATCGTCGTCCAACTGCTCTCAGGGCGGCGCGGCTCCTCGCTGTAGCGCAATGGCCTGGCGCACCGCCCCAATCATGCCGGGGGCGTCGGCTCGGTTTCGGTTTCGGTGAAGGTGCGCAACCAGCGCATCTCCGGCCAGAGCCGCGCGACGAGCAGCATAGGGAAGGGGTGAATGTGGCGGCTGAACCGGCAATCGGCTTCGATTTCGGCACCTCCAACTCGGCGATTGCGGTCGTCGGGCCGGGCAGTGCGGCGCGGGTGTTGCGGCTCGATCCGGGCAGGCCACGCGCGGCGCACATCCCGACCGTCCTCTACCTCGAACGCGACGGCACGGCCCGCATCGGTGACGACGCGATTGAGGCGTTCGTGGCTGCGGAGGCGGGACGAACGGTGCGCCGCGCGCGGCAGGCGACGGGGCAGCAGATCGACACGGGCCTCGGCCCGCAGATGGTGTGGACGGAGGTTGACGCTAACCAGCCGGGCCGCTTCTTCCAGTCGCTCAAGAGCTTCCTCGCGGACGGCAGTTACCGTGGCACAAACGTCTTCGGTCGCTACTACACGATGGAGGATTTGATCGCGACGATCATGCGCGCGATGCGCCTGCGCGCCGAGGAGCAATTGGGGAGGCCAATCACGCGGGCGACGGTTGGGCGGC
>JBBSII010000705.1:0-2362 GCA_038232175.1 Thermomicrobiales bacterium | reverse complement strand
TAAGTCCCGGTCCCTTCCCCTGCCATCGGGAGACTGGGGCAGCATGACACTGGGGACAATCGTGGCGCTGTTCGCCGATGTGCACGGGGAACACGCGAACCTCCGCCGCGCGCTCACGCGGTGCCGCGAGGAAGGAGTAGCAACCATCGCGCTTCTGGGTGATCTGGTTGACCGGACGGAGCAGGCGGATGCGTGCGCCGAGCCGCTCGCGGACTGGCACGTCGTCGGCGTCTACGGCAACCACGAGCGGGAAATCGCGCTCGCGGCGGCGGCCGGGCAGGTGGAATTGCACGCCGATACCATCCGGCTCCTCAGCGGGCTGGCGGAGCGCATCGTCATCGACGATGTCAGTTTCCTGCACGAGGCGGAGCACTGGGGACATGGCGCGACGCTCGCGCGGCTGATGTCGGCCGCCGGGGCGCACGGCGCACCGGTCGATGCCCAGATCACGTTCGCGGGGCACACGCATGTCCGGCAGGCGCGGGACGAGCGCGGCCCCATCGACATCGCGCGGGGGCGGCTGACGCTCGATCCGCGCCGCCGCTACCTCATCAACCCCGGCGCGCTGGCAATCGGCCAGTACGCCGTCTGGGACCGCGCGGCGCAGATCGTCCAGTTCCGTCAGGTCTGAACCAATTTGGCCACAGAGGCACAGAGGACACAGAGAAGAGAGGAGAAAGAGGAAAAGATCACGTTATATTTTCTGTTGTTCCTCTTTTCCCTCTCTGTACTCTCTGTGCCTCTGTGGTTCAATCTGGTTCGTTGCTGTGTCACCGATAGGGAGGATGTATGGGCAAACTCGATGGGAAATCGGCGATTGTCACCGGGGCGGGCCGGGGGATCGGGCGGGGGATCGCGCTGCTGCTCGCGGCGGAGGGCGCGTCGGTCGTCGTCAACGACCTCGGCACCGGTCTGGGCGGCGAGGGCACCGATGTTTCGGTCGCCCAACAGGTCGTCAACGAGATTAAGGCGGCGGGTGGCAACGCGGTCGCCAACACGAGTTCCGTCGCGGACTACCATGCGGCGGGGGAGATGGTGCAGCAGGCAATTGATAATTTCGGCAAGCTGGACATTCTCGTCAATGTCGCGGGCATCCTGCGCGACCGGATGATCTTCAATATGAGCGAAGCCGAGTGGGACATCGTCGTCGCGGTGCATCTGAACGGCACATTCAACACGTCCCGCCACGCCTCGGTGCATTTCCGCGAGCAGGGGAGCGGACGGATCATTAACTTCTCCAGCGTTTCGGCGTGGGGCAGCCCCGGCCAGCCGAACTATGGCGCGGCAAAGTACGGCATCCTCGGCCTCACCGCCGTGCTCGCGAACAGCCTCGCCAAGTATGGCGTGACGGCGAACGCGATCCTCCCCGGCGCGACGACGCGGATGATTGACTCGACGCCGCGCGGCCAGCAATTCGCGAATGAGCACGAAGGCAAAGCGCCGAGCGAACTGGCGGGAGGCACCGAGGGCGATCCGGCGAATGTCGCGCCGATGGTCGCCTACCTCGGCACGGACGAGGCGGCGAACGTCAATGGGCAGTTCTTCGGCGTGCGTGGCAATGTCATCCAGATGTACTCCCACTGGGAACTCGCGGACGTTTTCCAGGCCGAGCGGCGGTGGAAGGCGTCCGAACTAGCGGACATTGTTCCGAAGCATATCGGTGATGCGGTGAAATTGCCTGAGCCGGTGCAGTTGCCGGGGATGGAGCGCCCGGCGCGCGGCACCGCCGCCATGCAGGCGGACCCGGCGAGTTGGAAAGAGATCGCGCCCGGCGTCGAACTGTGGGAGCGCCGCGCGTACTACGACGCGAAGAACAAGCAGAAGTGAGGGGGACGGATTATGGGACTCCTTGATGGGAAAGTCGCGCTCGTCACCGGCGCGGGCCGGGGGATTGGCCGGGGCGTCGCCCTCCTGCTCGCGCAGGAAGGCGCGTCGCTCGTCGTCAACGATCTGGGCGCGAGCCTCGACGGGCACGGCGTGGATAGCGGCCCCGCCGCGACGACCGTAGCGGAGATCACAGCGGCGGGTGGTAACGCCGTCGCGAACACCGATTCGGTCACCGATTACGAGGCCGCCGAGGGGATGATCCAGCAGGCGGTGGACACCTTCGGCAAAATTGATATCGTCGTCAATGTCGCGGGCATCCTGCGTGACCGGATGATCTTCAACATGGCGGAGGAAGAATGGCTGGCGGTGATCAACGTCCATTTGAAAGGGACGTTTAACACCTGCCGCCATGCCTCGACACGTTTCCGCGAGCAGCGATCGGGCCGGATCGTCAATTTCTCGTCCACCTCGGCCTTCGGCGCGCCGGGCCAGCCGAACTACGCGGCGGCGAAGGCGGGCATCATCGGCCTGACGC
>JBBSII010000704.1:0-2365 GCA_038232175.1 Thermomicrobiales bacterium | reverse complement strand
GTCCATCTGCCGATCCACGCCTCCTGGCTCAACCAAGTCGAGATCTACTTCTCGATTGTCCAGCGCAAGCTGCTCACGCCCAACGACTTCCCGGACCTCGCGGCGGTCGAACAGCGCCTCCTGGCCTTCGCGGCGCTCTACTACTAAGCCGTGATCTGCACTATGCTCGTTACAGCGGAGGCACGCTCTGAAAACGTGCCCCCGATCTCAGACTGTCGAAGGGTCGGGATGCTGCCCGCGAAGGCGTTCATCGCCGCCGCTTCGCGAGCGCATCCGCCGGACTGAACGTCTGCATCGCCTTCTCCACATCCGCAGACACCAGGTGCACGTAGTTGCTCGTCACAATCGGACTCGTGTGCCCGAGCGCCACCTGAAGTGCGTACGCGTTGCCGCCGTTGCGCAAAAACTCCGTCGAGAAGGTGTGGCGCAGCTTGTGGGGATAGAGCCGGCCCTCGATGCCGGCGACCTTCTTGAGTCGATCGATGATCTTGCCGACGCCGCGGGGGCCGAGCGGATCGCCCTCGCGCGTGATCCACAGCATCTCATGGTCGGTCGGCACGGCATAGCGGGCGCGGGTGAGGTAGTCGCGGATGGCGCGCCGGGCGGAGATGCCCATACCCACCGCCCGCGTACCTGACTTCCCGCTGACCACGGACGCGGCTCGATCAACTGACTCGACGTCGGCGAGGACCATCGCTAGCAGCTCGCCGCGACGGATGCCGGTGTCGTAGAGGAGCACGAGGATGGCGTAGTCGCGCACGCCGTGCCAAGTGCGAAGGTCGCACGCCGCGAGGAGGCGGGAGAAGTCGTCCTGCGTGACGGCGATCATGCTGTCAGTCAGCTTCGGCGCCTGCGGCCACTTGATGTTGCGAATCATGGCCTCGTCCGCCAGGCCTTCGGCGATCGCCCAGCGCAGGAAAGTGCGGACGACGGCGCCCATCTTGTTCTTTGTCGCCTTGGACAGAGGCTTCGCAGCCGCAGGATTGTTGCTCCCCCATTTAGGGCCGTCGGTGTTGAGGTACGCCAAGAAGGTTCGCACGCTGTTGTTTGTTAGCTCGGAGACGCCTGACCAACGATGTGTCTCCGCGAACCACGTGAACTTGACAAGGATGTCGCGATTTCGGGGTATCGTCCCCGGTTTCCAGTCCGTGCGTGCGAGCAGATAGCTTGCAACCGCCTCTCGCATCGAGATTGTGGCGGCGTGCGGTCGAATGTGACGGGGGGTGGGAACCGTCGGCCGCGCTTTAGGGCGGCGTCCGTGTGCGGTCAAAGGGCGGTGTCCATCTGCCATGCTCAGGCCTCCCGAAGGGCGAGCCGCACGGATCAAATGGCCCCATTCAGCCAACGGGGTAAGGAAACTGGTAGCGCGTACGGGATTCGAACCCGTGGTCTCCGCCTTGAAAGGGCGGCGTCCTTGGCCACTAGACGAACGCGCCGGACCGCTCGCAGTGTAGCGTAGACGGGGCAGGGCCGCAAGTGACCCGAAACCGATAGACCGATTCAGCGGAACCACTCTACGACAACGATGGCGACGGTGAGCGTCGCTGTAAAGCAGGTCGCATAGAGGAACCCATCCGGGCGGCGGCGTTCGCGTTCGATTTCCCGACGTATGATGGGCACGGTGTGCACCGCAACCGCCGCGATAACGGGTAGGGCATAGAGTGCGACGGTCTCCCGCGTGCCGGTGTGTGGCAGGTATAGCCCGGCCCCCGGTATCGCGCTCGCGGCACCGATGATCTGGAGGAAAAGCCACGCGGGTAGCGTCGTGCAGATGCCGAGCGCCGCCGCTGGCAGGGAGAACGGCAGGAAACTCAGAAGCGCCGTCACAAAGCCAAGCGCCATGATGCAGGGCACAAGAGGCTCAACGACGAGGTTCACGAGCGGGCTGATGAGCGAGATGCGACCGTATGCATGGGCGATCAGCGGCTCCGTCATCAGTTGCGCGCCGACGGCAACCGCGATGAGTTCCGTCCATCGGGGGAAGGCGCTTGGGAGAGTGAATCGTTCCGCATACCGTGCGAGCGCGGGAGCGACGATGAGCACGCCAAACGTCGCGGCGCACGAGAGCAGGAACGATAGGTCGCCGACAACAGCGGGGTGTTGCACCGCCATCGCCGCCGATGCAATGCCCAGCCAGACGAGCGGGTCCGCCTTGCGCCCGACGAGGGGTGCGATGAGGCCACCGCACCCCATGATCGCCGCCCGCACCACCGATGCGCCCGCACCGACCGCGTACGTGAACAGGATGACGCCCGCAATCGACCCGATGGCCCAGAGCGTGCGCCGTCGATTGCGGGCCGACCCGCCGAGCACATTGATGAAACCGATCACGATCGCGATGTTCCAGCCGGAGATGACGACGTGT
>JBBSII010000703.1:0-2369 GCA_038232175.1 Thermomicrobiales bacterium | reverse complement strand
CGATCCCTTGCGCGGTGACGCCCGGCTCCGCTTGCCCCGCGACGAGTGTGTTAATGCCGATCACCTCGCCGTGCCCGTTGAGCAGCGGCCCGCCGCTGTTGCCGGGGTTGATCGCCGCGTCCGTCTGAATCGTGTCGATGAGGAACGCGCCACCCTGCGTCGCCTGACTACCCTGGCTGCTGTCGCCCGGCTCCTGCACGGTGCGGCCGAGCGCGGAGACGACGCCGGATGTGACGGTCGGGCCACCCTCGAGCGCCAGCGCGTTGCCGATTGCCACGACGGGGTCACCGACCTGCAACTGGCTCGAATCGCCGAGCGGGACCGTCGGCAAGTCGCCGTTGCCGTTGATCTGGATCACGGCGAGGTCGTTCTCCGGGTACGTGCCAATGATCTTTGCGTCGAACGTCTTGTTGTCCGCAGTGGCAACGGTGAGGGTGCTTGCGCCCTCGACGACGTGATTGTTCGTCATGATGAAGCCGCGCTTGTCATAGATGAAGCCGGTGCCGACGCCCGCCGGGATCGCGGGGCCGTTGTTGCCGAAGCGGCCTGTCTGCTTCTGGTTGTTCGTGATCTGCACGACGGCGGGGCGCGCCCGCTTGTTGATCTCCGCCACCGAAAGGAGTTGACCGGATGCACTGACGGGCGCACTGGTGAGCGCCGTTGTCGTCGCCGCGCTCGTCGCGTTGGCGGTGCGCGTGGGGTTCGCCGCGCCTGCGGGCAGCGCGGTTGCCGCTGCGGGCACGGTCGTCGCCCCTGCCGCCGTCGATGCGGCGGGGGCAATCGTCGGGGCGAGCGTGCCGACAGCGGTGGGTTTGCTGCTATTGCTGGTCAACCCGGCGGAGCACGCCGCCAGCAGGACGCAGAGCACAATAAGACTAACGCCAGGAAGCGCGCGAATTCTGAACGGGGACATCAGATTCTTCTCCTTCGGCAGTGACGCAGGACGCCGCATATATCGACGGTACTGCACTATCCGTGCCGAAAGTCCCACGCGCATCGAAGGGCTCTGTGTTCGCCTCTGCATACGTGACGTTAGGGGATAATCTCTTTCAGGATGCCGATGAGCGCCCCGAGATCGCGCACGACCTGACCACCGCTCGCCTCGATGAAATACTGCACCTGCAAGTTGACCACCGTGCCCTCATTGTCACCGATTAAACGGGAATCGGTGCGCAGCCCATGAATCCGCTTGCCAAGCGCGAAGGCGAACCCGATCTCGCTCGCCGTGCCGGAATCGACATCGACGCCATCGAGTACGGCCACGACGCCGTCGCATGCGCGGATCAGCCGTGCGTTCGCCTCCCCGATCGCCGTGTTAATGCGGTGCAACGCCCCCCGCCGCGCGTCGCCGTCCGTCATCGCGTGGGCACGGGCGAAGTCCGTGCCGAAGTCACCCTTCCACGGGTTGAGCACCGCGATCCCGGCGTCCACGAGCGCCTGTTCCATTTCGTTCATGAATGCCTTCGTGGACGTAGCAAACCCGAGTGGGGAGGCGAAATAGACCGTCGTGCCCATGCGGAAAACCTCCTGATCGTTGCGTCGCCCTCCGGGCAGCACGGGGGTTGAGGTTCCCCTACCTCCCGCGCCACTCCGGGGGCCGCTTTTCGAGGAAGGCGCACATCCCCTCCTGCGCGTCCGCGAAGGTGGCGTTGAAGGACATCACCTCCATCGTGTAGTCGTACGCCTGATGCTGTGGCATTTCCAACTGGCGGTAGAACGCCTGCTTGCCAATGCCGACGACGAGCGGGCTGGACGCAGCGATTTTTGCCGCCAGCGCGCGCGTCGCATTGTCCAGTTCCGCTGCGGGCACGACGGCGTTGACCAGCCCCGCCGCGAGGGCCTCGTGCGCGGGGATGAAGTCGCCTGTCAGCAGCATCGCCATCGCCTTCTTGCGCCCGACCGTCCGGCTGAGGGCGACCATCGGCGTGGAGCAGAAGAGGCCAATCTTCACCCCGGGCGTCGCGAACCGCGCCTCCTCTGCGGCGACGGCGAGGTCGCACGTCGCGACCAACTGGCACCCGGCGGCGGTGGCGATGCCGTGCACCTGCGCGATCACCGGCTGCGGGATGGCCTGGATCGTCTCCATCAAGTCCGCGCAGACGGCGAAGAGATGCCGGTAGAAGCTCGGTTCCTGCCCGATCATCTCCTTCAGATCGTGCCCCGCGCTGAAAACCGGCCCATTGCCGCGCAGGATGACGACCGCGACCCCGGCATCCTGCCCGATCGCTTTCAGGCAGCCGGTCAGTTCCTCCATGTGCGCGAGGGAGAGCGCGTTGCGCCGCTCCGGGCGATTCATCGTGACGGTGGCGATTCGCCCCTCCACCGCGTACTCGATGTGTTGATACGTCTCCGTTGTGGTTGCGCCCATG
>JBBSII010000702.1:0-2377 GCA_038232175.1 Thermomicrobiales bacterium | reverse complement strand
GCCGCCATCGGCGCGTTGCAGGAGGCGGCGCGCGCCCTCCCGCCGGACGGCGATGGCCTCGAACGCGCCCACGCCCTCCGCGCCGCGATGCGCCCCTTCGACACCGTCCCGGAGGTGATGAAGGACTACACGCAAATCTTCCACTATCCGAGCCGCCTGCACAGCATCGAGGAATTGCCCGTCGCGCTCGCCTATCTCGCGTGGGCGGAGGGCGACTATCGCAAAGCGACGCTCGGCGCGGCAAACTACGGGCGGGACAGCGACTCGGTCGCCAGCATGGCGGGTGCAATCGCAGGCGCGATCGCCGGGCAGTCAGGATTGCCCGCGCGCTGGGTCGAGACGGTCGAACGCGAGAACCGACTGGAACTCGGGCCAATGGCGCGGCAGATGACGGACCTTTGTGCGGAACTCTACTGCGCGGAGCGGGAGCGGGCGGAGCGCCGCCACGCCGCGCTCGGTGCGCACCTGGCCGGATAGGGGAGGCTATCCCAACGACGTGCGCGGGGACTGTGTTGATTCGCTGGTATCATTATTGGCATGGAGGCGATCACTATGAGCACGAAGTCACTCTCTCGTCGTCGGCTGCTCGGCTACGCCGGGGCGCTCAGCGCAACGCTCGCACTGGAGGCGTGCGGCGGTGGGGCCGCAACCTCCGCACCCGCCGCGACGACTGCGAAGCCCACCACCGGCGCGGCGGCGACCACCGCACCGACGACGGGCGGGGCGGCCGCAACGTCCGCCCCCGCCGCGACAACCGCCGGTAGCGCGGCGGCGGGCGCGCCAACCGCCGCCACCACCGCGACGAAGGCCGCAGGCAACGTCGATTGGTGGACGACCGCAGGCGCGGATATCGGCAGCCAGCCGGATCAGGAGGCGTTCGTCGCCGCGTTCCAGAAGAGTGCGGCGGGCGCCACCGTCAAGGTGAAGCCGACCTTCCTGCCCGATGACGGCTTCTCCGAGAAGATGACGACCGTCCTCGCTACGGGGTCGGGCGTGCCGGATGTCAGCACCTTCTTCAACGGCGACTGGTTCCCGCAGGCGACGGACCTGCGCGACTACATCGCGCGGGACAAGGTGGACCTCAACCAGTTCTCGAAGATCCACTTCGACACCCGCTGCCGCTTCGGGGACAAGATCATCGGCATGCCGATCGGCGTCGGCGCGACGATGTATTACTACAACACGACCCTCTTCGACAAAGCCGGCCTGAAAGCGCCGCAGTGGGGCTATACGACGGATCAGTATTTGCAGGACGCCATCAAGATGAGCGACCGGAGCAAGAAGGTCTTCGGCACGTCCATGCCCAAGGCGTGGCGCGGCGAGTTCTTCGCCTTCGGCGCGCGCCCCTTCAGCGACGACGGCGCGAAGGTGGACGGCTACCTCAACGGCCCGAAGACGCAGAAGGCGTACGAGTTCATGTACGACCTCGCCAACTCCGGCGCGGTGCCGACGGCCGCCGAGTTCGACGTCATCAAAACGGAGGGCACCGGCCCCCTCGACCTCTTCAACACCGGTCGCCTCGGCTTCGCGGGCCTCAACAACGGCCAGTTCCAGATCGTCGACAAGGCGGGCGTCAAGTTCGGCCTGATCCACAACCCGCAGGCGCCGGGCGAGGATGTCGTCACGAACGGTTGGACGTTGCAGCTCGGCATCCCCACCGCGAGCAAGAACAAGGACGCCGCGTGGGAATACCTCAAGTGGATGACCACGGAGCCGGGGCAAAAGTTCCTGATGCTGCAAAACCACGGCTTCACACCCACCATCCCCGCCTTGTGGAAGGAGCACCCCGCCGCCGCTGACCCGCGTCTCCAGTTCTTCTTCAAAATTCTCGAAACGCGGCAAGTCTGGGAGTTCGCCGGTCGCTTCCCCTACTTCGGCAAGGTCACCCGCACCTCGCAGGAACTGCTCGACAAGATTTATCTGGGCAAGGTGAAGCGCGGCGACATCAAAGCCGAACTCGACGCGCTCGTCGCGCCCACGCAGAAGACCCTCGATGAGGAGCGGGCGAAACTGAAAGCGTGACGAAGTAATGAGTAACGAGTAACGAGGAGTACGTGCTTACGGCTGTGATCTAATCACTCGTTACTCATTACTGGAGGACAGCGATGAGGCGTATGGCGCGGCGTGAGGCGATCGAGGGGTACATCGGCATTCTGCCGTGGCTTCTTGGCTTCGTCGTGTTCACGGCGGGGCCGCTCCTCGCCTCGCTCGTGCTCAGTTTCACGGACTGGCGGATCACCGTCGCGCCGCGCTGGGTCGGGCTGCACAACTACATCAAAATCTTCACGGACGACCGCGACTTCTGGCAGGCGATGCGCGTCACCTTCACGTACGTCGTGCTGACGCTGCCGCTCAACCTCGTGGCGGGGCTGGCGCT
>JBBSII010000701.1:0-2382 GCA_038232175.1 Thermomicrobiales bacterium | reverse complement strand
CAACAAATTCGCCGTCGTCAGCGTTCTATAGGTGCGCAGTACGCGATATGCACCAGGGGAGGGGTCGAAGCAATGATTGTCGCCATGTCTTCTCGTATCCAGGCAACCCGCCGACGTTTCGGTGGGCTGATTGCGCTCATCGGGACGCTGCTGCTCGTGACGGGCTGCGGCGGGGGCGGGGGCGCGGCGGCGACCGCCACGCCGGTCGCGAACGCCGCCGGTGGGCTGAATCTGGCGGGGATCAGCGCCACCGCCACGCAACTGGCGAAGGGGGGCGCGTCGGTCGGCGCGTCGCCGTCCACCGCGCCGACGGCTGCGCCCACCGTCGCACCAACGGTTGCGCCGACGGTGGCAGTGCCAACGGTCGCGCCGACGACCGCGCCGACAGCCACACGCCCCGCCGCCACCGTGGTCGCGGCTGCCGCCACCCAACCCGCGACCGCCAGTGTAGCGACCGCGAGCCGCCCGGCGAGTGGCTCGCCGACGGCATCCCTCGTCAGGGACCCGCAGGGCCACTTCACCTTCGCGCGGCCACAAGGCTGGACCGACCAGTCATTGCCCAAGCCCAATGTCCTCGTCCACCTGACATCTTCCCGGCCGACCGTCGATTTCCGGGTGCAGGTCAACGACACCACCTTGACCCTGGCGCAGTTCTCGGAGCAGAATCAGGCGGGGTTGAAGACAGCCCTATCGGGGTACGAGGCTGGCCCGCTGAACAACAAGGCGACGACTCTCGGCGGCGAGCCGGCAGTCATCAATGACTCGTTCGCCGTGCAGAACGGAACGAAGCTGCGTCTCTACGAGATCCTCCTCAAGCGGGCGGGAACCCTCTACTCGCTGACCCTGATCACGGACGTGCCGCCCACCGACCCGGCGGCGGTGCTCAAGGTGGTCACCGATTCCTGGAAGTTCCTCTAACGCGGGACGGCGTTCGGGGATAAGGAACGGCAAGAAGGACGAATGAGCAAGGGACGGAAAATTGCCGTCCCTTGCTCTACTATTGCTGCCGTTGGGGTCTACGACGGCTGATCGTCTCGTTACCGCGACCTTCCGCGCAATGATAACGCCGCCTGTATTGCCTAATTCTCTCCCCCATGAGACAATACGTACAACATGAACGTATACTCGAATTGCGTCGCGCAATCCTTCGAGCGGTACATATTGGGGTCGGTTGGGGGTGGAAGAGTGTTCGCGACTCGATCGCGCCGCGCAGCACGCGGACAATCCACGCTGGCGGTCGTCCCGTTCGACGCGCGCGGCGCGGGCGTGGGCGAGATTCCGCCCGCCGTGCTCATCGAGACGCCGCACGATGGGGAGACGCTGCTCGTTATCTGCATGGAGCCGGAGCGCCCTGACCCCGCCGCAGAGGGGCGCTGCCACGCCGCGCTCACGGCGTTTCGCGCCGGGTTCGAGGCGGTCGGGCCGCGCACATTGACGAACGCCCTGCTCGCGGGCATGGAGCGGGCGAACGTGGCGCTCTACGACCCGCGCACCGCCCGATCTGCGCACCGCCCCGTCGGCATCGGCCTCACCGTACTCGCGGCGCGCGGTGCGGACGGGTACATCGCCCAGGCAGGGCCGGGTCAGGCGCTCATCGTCGGTGCGGCCGGTGTCACGGCGATCCCCCCGCTCGATACGTATCGCTCGCTCGGCAACGCCCTGCACTCTGCCTCCTCCACGACCGCGCCGCTCGGCCTGCTGCCGGAGTGCGAACCCGATCTCTTCCATGTCGATACGGGGGATGGCCTGTTCGCGGTGCTCTGCGTCTCCGCGCTCGGCCGCGTGCTGCATCACGAGGACGACACGCCCTTACGAACTTCGGAGGGGCTGGTGTGCGCGGAGTATCTCGTCGGGCTTGGACAGCGATACCGGCTGCCGGAGGCGTACGGTGTGCTGGTTTCAACCGATGGCGAAGGGGTCTATCCCGTCGCGGCGGGCGGGCGAAGTCGGCACACGCCAGCGGTTCAGGAACGCTTTATTGCCGCGCCTCCGGGCGATGTGGCGCAGGATCGATGGTCGAACACCGGCGACCAACCGCACCCGCCGCAGGATGCGCCCGCGTGGTCCGACGCGCCCGCTGACGATGAGGAAGACGAAGAGGAAGAGCGCTGGGAGTATCTCGGTGAGCCTCCCACTACGCCGCGAGCATCGCGTTTCTCCCTTTTCGGGCGGGGCCGTGCGGGCATGGCGACACATCGTTGGAATGACCCCAATGCGACAGCGCGCACATGGCGTGTCCCCGACTTGCCGCCGCGCCTTTGGATGCTCCTCGGCGCGGTCGCGCTGACGATCTTCCTCGCCTGCTTCATCGCCATTGTGCACGCCATCGGGTCGCACCGGGCGAACAGCGCGGCGTTGCGTGAACTCGATGCCGTCGCGGAT
>JBBSII010000700.1:0-2400 GCA_038232175.1 Thermomicrobiales bacterium | reverse complement strand
GGCGACGCGCGGCCGTGGCCTGATCGTCCGCTGCTCCGATACGGGCATCGCCATCTCGCCGCCGCTCGTTATGACCGCCGAGGAGACCGACCGCCTCATCGGCATCGTCGGCGACGCGATCACGGAAGTGCTGGGGTAGCGAGCAGGAAAGAGGCGAAGGAGATGAGCTTCGAGAAGCCTGACAAGGATCTAAATACAAGGCTGAACGCGCAATACATCGTGCATGGGCCGAACGCGCCCCGGTTCGATGTGCCGCCGCCATACGTGCCGGACGAACTTCTGGGCGGGAACTTTGCACACTCGGTTCGGACCTATGTCGAAGGTCCGAACATCATCATCGACTTCTCCTACCAGGCACCACTGGAATGGTATTTCGCATCCGACGGATCTCAGTCGCGCATTTCGGTGCAGCATGTGGTCGTCTCGCGCGTCTTGATGCCGTGGGGTGACTTTCTTGCGTGGATGGACAATAGCGCGCGGGCTCTAGGGTATATTAAGAAGGAGGAAGCCAGTGGTGACCGCCCTGCTGAGTAAGCCATACACATCGCCTCACATCGGTGGCCCGCTTGATAGATTGCAACCAGATCTAGACTCAGAAATAGACCCCAGCGCGCAGAGTTCCCTAACGGGACACTCGCACCGACACCAATTGGAGGAGCAGCGGAGCCTCGATCCACCCAGAGTTGATGAGCCAATCACGCGATTTAACTACCTCGCGGCGCACGCGGCTGCCATGCGCGATCCTGCGCGCGAGGCCTATGCGCGCTCTCTGCGCGGTAAGTACGCCGGTCTGATCCCGACAACTGATGATTATCTGCGCGAGAAGCACGAAGAACTGCGACGAGAAGAAGAGTAGCCGGATGACCATTGTGCTCGATGCATGCGCGGCCATCGCCTACCTCAACAATGAGCAAGGTGCGGACAAAGTCGAGGCGTACATCCTCGACATGCGGAGGCCCTGTGTCATCCATGCCGTGAATGCATTCGAGGTGCATTACCTGACCGCGCGGAGATCGGGGATGCAGGTCGCGGACGCGGCCATCCGCGACATTAAAGATGCCGGCGTCCTCATCCTCGAAGACCTGGATGAGCCATTCTGGAAAGACGCCGCCGGATACAAGGCCCGTGGGCGTGTCTCCCCGCCGGACACCTTCGCCATCGCCTTGGCGAACCGACTCGGCGGCGAGATCGTGACGTGCGATCAGGACTTCGAGGCAGTGCAACAAGCAGGGTCGTGCAAGGTTACATTCTTCCGTCCACCACGAGTGAGATAACGGGTGGCGCGACGCGAGAGGCGGCACGAGCCGCGCGTCGCACCACTCGCCGCAGGGGTTCCACCGGCTAGCGACGCGCGATTGTGGGAGTATCCTGCTGCGGCGCACCCTCCCGCGCGGGCCGAGCAAGGCCGAGCGTCCAGAGGGTTGGCTGCTCAGTGGGGAGGTCGGTGCGCGTCGCCTGCCACCACGCGCGGAGATGCGCCATGAGGAAGCGGAAGCGCGCCAATGACCAGCCGACGATGACAACGAAAAGCGCGATGCCGCCGAGTTTCGCCCACATCTCGAAGACCGCGCCGCCCTCCGCTGGGGCGGGCGCGCCCTGCAACTGCCGCACGCCGACGCCGTGATCGTAGACCATCTGGCCGCCGAAGTAGCCCGTCAGCAGCACCGCGACGATCAGCGCGCCACCCGCCGCGAGGTAGCCGATCACGCCCGACCCGTACAGCCCCTCCGCATTGCCGAGGCGCATTCCGACCATAATGAGGCAGAGGAGGACGGTGAACGCGGCGAACAACTCGTGCCGGTGGAGCACCGTGAGCGACGCCGCGTCCTTGACGGACTCCTCCGGGCCGGAGAGCACCGCCGCCGTCGCCGCGACGCTGCCAATGATGAGCGTGTAGAACCCCGCCTGCGTCAGGCTTGCGCGTCGGAACCCGACACCGCAGCCGTCCAGCACGACACTGACAACGAGCAGCGCAATCGGGAAATGCACGATGGACGGGTGCAGCACGATCAATCGTCGATCCCTCCGGGAGAGGGGGAGTAGCGAGTAGCGAGTGGGGCTGCCGCAACGCCGTGTTACTTACTGCTTGTTACTTTCTACTCGTTACTCCCCTTGGATCGCCTTCATGCCCGCGCTGAGCCGGTCGAGGTCTTCCTCCGTATTGTAGAAGCCGGTCGCGAGGCGGAGGGCGTTCGGGTTGTTGATGTACTTCACCACGTCGCGGATCGTGACGTTGTGCTCCGCGAGCAGCCGGTTCTTCAGTTCGATCGGTTCGATGCCGTCCACCGTGAAGGTGACGAGGCCCGCGAGGTGGTCCTCGGGCGTGACGACGGTGACGCCCTTCATGCCGGAGAGAATCTTGTGCGCGTACCGGCCGAGACGGCTGATCCGCTCGTACGC
>JBBSII010000699.1:0-2400 GCA_038232175.1 Thermomicrobiales bacterium | reverse complement strand
GTAGATGGATAGAGAGATGGAGAGGTAGGTATGCAGATCGGTAGGTAGTGAGGTGTGTAGGTGGGTCGGTGTGTGGTTGTGCAGGTAGGGGGGTATACAGGTGGATGGATCGATGGATTGTTTGCTTTCATGCCCGGACACGTTACAGGTATTTTGAGGAAAATCGCTCCACCCGGGTACACGAACCTGACGTTCCGATGTTGGCGGGGAGAGCGGTACCGTGGTAACGCTTTTGTAGTCCGGTTCATCTTCGGCGTCGCCAAGCGGCTGTTCAATTTTTGAACAGGTGTGTCTACCAGGGTGCACCCCAATCGGACACCTCGCCGCATATCATCCGTCGTTGCTGTCGGTGACATGCGCCTCGCGTATTCCGATTGACGTTTCGCCAAGCGATCCCATCAACGCGGGAGAACGGAACGAGGCGAATCTAGCAGGAGGAATACGACCGGGTGATCGGACGATTTCCCGTCTAACGCGCGGCCTGGTCGCCGCTATTTTGCCCCTCATGACAGCTTCACTCATTCTGGGCCGTCTAGCCCTGTCTCCTCACCATGTGCCGACGCGGGAAGCGATCCCCCCGCTCCGCGACTGATCCGCTGCGAACTTCGCTCCGTATCCCTGTCATGGGTATATGGTTCACTCGGTATAATATATATTTGAGTATATAAATAAGCCGTGGTGGGTGCATGTGGCAGGATGCCGTCCTGCCGCCCTCCGTCGGCCTTCCCGCGGGAGTCCCTGTCCCGGGCTACCGACCCCGGTGCAGTCGATCGAGTCAGCATGGCGCGGGGTGTCCCGCGCCGCAAGAGGAGGAACACAGCATGTCAAACGATCTCACCCAGTCCGCCGGTGCGGCACCGACGCCATCACTGAGGGCGCCGCGCTCGCGCCGCACCTTCCTCGCCGGTGTCGGCGCCGCCAGCCTCGCGCTCGCCGGCACGACGCTCCTCGATTCCCCGCTCGTCTCCGCTGCGGGCGACCCGGCGAAGATCAAGGCGATCTTCACGGTGGCCCGCACCGCCGAACAGCTCGCCGTCACCTTCTACTCCAACGGCGTGAACCACCGCCGCCGCCTCAAGCTGCGCGGGGACGAGCTCCTGCAGATCCAAGCCGCGCTGGTCGAGGAGCAGATTCATCAGCAGTTCTTCACCGCCAACGGCGGCGACTCGCTCGCCGACACCTTCAGCTTCCCGCACGGCGACGACACCTTCGAGGACCTGCGGCTCTTCATCGAGACCCAGCAGCAGCTCGAGGGGGTCTTCGACTCGGCCTTCCTCGCGGCGGTGCGCGAGTTCGCCGAGATGGGCGAGCCGCGCCTGGCGCAGATCGCGGCGCAGATCTCCTGCGTCGAGTCGGAGCATCGGGCGCTCGGGCGGGACATCGGGGGGTTGGAGCCGGCCGACAACTGGACCTACGCGCCGGTACTGCTGAAGTACGTCGCGGACGCGCCCGCTTTGGTGCAATCGGCGGGCTACCTGAGCCCGAAGCCGGGGAACACGTACAAGTACGCGCCGGTGGACACGGCGCTCGGCGGCATCCTCTACAAGGACGGGCCGTTCAGCGCCCGACCGTAGCGCGGGGGCGTACGCCCGTCGCATAGCGGGTCAGTGAGCCGGGGACAGGGACTCCATCCATCCCCCGCACACGCCCGGCACGGGACGCCCCCGCGCGACAATGGCGCTGCGCAACGGCCGCCGGGATCATGTGATCCGGTCGGTTTCGCGCCAGTCCGCCCGCGCCTGTCTGAGCATGCCGCTAGGGTCGGCCCGCCACGCGGCCGTCGAGACGATGGAGCAGGGCTGCCCGATCACCGCTCCGCGCCGTACTCCTCGAAGGTGTCCCATCCATCGACGCGATAGAGGCGCTTCTCGCGTCTCTCCACCAGCGGGGCACGGGAGACGGGAGAGCCTACGGAAACCTACGGCGGGGTCGCGTGCGCGCGCGCGCGAGACTACTCCGCCACGACCGCGAGAAATCCTTGCCACGCTTGCCGAATGCGGGAGCGGTAGGCGTCGTCGGACTCGCCAGGGGATCGCCCGACGTGGAGCACGGCACCCGCCGCGCGCAGCTCTTCGCGCGTCGGCTCCGGTGCAACGTCGGCGGGTTCCACAGGCTCCTGGAGAACCGTTGCACGCAGGCGTCGCGCGGATTCCCGTTTTGCCTGTCGCTGCTTGGCAGGATCGGCATATGGCATCAGGCCACCACTCGCTTTCCGTTGTCTGCTCGCACCTCATCCACCGTCGCGACGGCCGGCGCGATCGCCAAGACGCGCAGGAGCGCGCGGACCTGCATCGCCCCCATGACGTGACGTGCGTAGGCTCCCGGCCAGAGATCGGCAGCGGGGAAACCGACGCGCCGCCCCGCCGCTGCCACGTCCGCCGCGATCGTCTTCCGCTCGTG
>JBBSII010000698.1:0-2402 GCA_038232175.1 Thermomicrobiales bacterium | reverse complement strand
CCTGTCTCCGCGTCTTCCCGCTGCCGCTGGAGCGGTGTGAGGCGCGCGAGGCTCAGGACCTGCCGGGAATAGATGACGTGCATGCCGAGGCGGGCCGCTCGGCCGGCGAAGTCGTTGGCGCGGCGGGCCGTCGCCGCGTTGGCGGTGTTCGTCGGTGCGCGGCCGTGGCATGCGTCCGGGTGGCAGAAGTCGTTCTGGAAGTCCACGAGGACGGCCGCGACCTGGTGAGGAGGCAGGCCCGCCAAGTCATTCACGTCCACATCCGTCATAGCCCCAATATACCACCCCTGCGTCGCTCACGAGCGTGAGTCCGAGGCGACCGACAAGGACCCTGGGAAGCGAGTATAACAGTGAAACTCCACATAAATCCCCTTACGTGACCCAACAGCCGGGAATAGTCATGTCACGAATCTGACGGCACGTCATAGTCGCCCAATGCCGTTTAAACGACCGCCGATTTGCTGATTGAGCCTCACATCAGCACCATCGTCGCGGCGCGTGTCGTCGATTTCGGGCCCTCACCCTCCTTCGGCGTGCCGCTTCCCGTTCCCAGCGTCTCCGGGGACACACACGCGATCGCGCCCTTGCGCCTTGGCTTCGTACAGCGCGCTGTCCGCCGCCTGCAGCAGGTCGGCAAGCGTCACGGCGTGCTCGGGGACGCACGCCACGCCGATGCTGACCGTCACGGCTGCGGCACCGGGGGATGCCGCGATCCGCGCGCGGATCGCCTCCGCGACCAGCAACCCCCGCTCGTGGTCCGCCCCCGGCAGGACGGCCAGGAACTCATCCCCGCCGTAGCGACCCAGCGCATCTCCGGGCGCCAGGACCGCCCCCATCGCCCGCGTGCAGGCCCGCAGCATCTCGTCCCCGCACGCGTGCCCGTGGCGGTCGTTATGGGCCTTGAAGCCGTCCACGTCTATGAACAGCACGGCGACCGACCCGCCAACCCGCCGCGCCGCGCCGATGTGGTCCTCGATCGTGGCCAGCAGCGCCCGGCGGCCGAGGACGCCCGTCAGCGCGTCGCGCCGTGCCATCTCCGCCATCGCGGCGTGCGCGCCCGCGTTCGCCAGCGCCGCGCCGATCTGCTGAGCGAACAACTCGAGCACCTCCAGGTCGCCGTGGTCGAGCCGGTCGACGCTCTCGACGTTGACCACCCCGACGGCGATGCGATCCCGCAGGATCGGCACGCAGACCTCGCTACGCACCTCCGAGCCGACGTGGAGGTAGTCGGGGTCGGCGCGCCCGTCCGCGACGAGCGCGCCGCGCCCGGTGCGGAAGACGCGCCCGATCACCCCCTCGTCGGGGCCGATCCGCTCCAGCGGCACGGCGTAGCCGACCTGCGCCCGCAGGCAGTGCATCGCGCCGTCGTGCAGGTAGACGCCGACGAAGCGATAGCCGAGCGAGACGGCGAGTTCGTGGACCACCGCCTCCATCACCCGCCGGGCGTCCAGCTCGGCAGTGACGGCGATGCTGGTCCGGTGCAGGGCGGCGAGTCGCGTCAGCTCCCGCGTCCGCTGCTCCCGCTGGGCAACGAGCGTGCCGACTTCACGCTCCCGCCGCCGCACCTCGTGCATCAGCAGGTCGGCGACGAAGCCGGTGCACAGGCAGACGGGGCCGAAGAGGACGAGGTGGACGACCAGCGGGGCGACGCCCGGCTGGTAGAGCGCGGGGGCGAGGCTCGCGAGCACGACCAGGCAGTCGAGCAGGAAGGCGAGCCAGCGCGGGTAGTAGGCGGCGTTGAAGAGGACGACGAGCGGGTAGACGAGGATGAGCGGGCTGTGCCACCCGTCGCTGACGGCGACCGCGAGAGCGATCAGGGTGAGGGCGGAGCCGGTGACGGCGAGGAAGAGGTTGCGGTGGAAGCGCCGCCAGGGGAAGCGCCAGACGGCGATGAGCGAACCGAGGGCGGGGAGGGTGATCAGGTTGAGGACCCGCGCGTCGACGGCCGGGAAGTGCAGGGGGAGGTTGGCGTAGAGCCAGACGCTGCCGATGGCGACGGCGTGGAGGAGGACGGCGACACGCCGGAGGCGATGGTCGAAGTATGCCGTGGACGGTGAGGCGGGATGCATAGAGGCCACCAATACTGGACCTTGGACCAATTTGATCTACATAGAGGATAACGGGCGCGGGCGTTGGATGTGACGGCGCGCCAGGATCCGGGCGCACATCCCTCCGTGTTGCGGCGAGCAATGCGCGCGAGAGGCAGTGCCCGCGATCCCGCAATGCTGCAAAAAGATCCCGACAGCGTCATTTTGCGCTAGTAGTCCGCCAGCGAGATTATGACGGGTAGAGGCGCGTCAGTTTCGTGCGCGCTTTCTCCGTCGTGAACCGCCAGTCCACCGTCGCTTTCGTTTCGTTGCGCGGCCCTTCCCATGCCGCAATCTCTCTCGCCAGCGTTTCGG
>JBBSII010000697.1:0-2410 GCA_038232175.1 Thermomicrobiales bacterium | reverse complement strand
GACGCCGAGATGGAGCGGGTAGTCGCACCGCTCGGCCATCAGGCGGTACGCGGCGACCATCGTCGGCACATCGAACGCCTTGAGCGAGATGCAGATGTCGCGGAAGTCGAGTTCCTCCAGGATGCGGATGTGCCCGAACGCGACATCGACCATCCGCTCGGGGTCGGTCATCGTCTCCTGTCCGGGCTGGACGGGCGGCAGCGAGCCATGGTTGACGCCGATACGGATCGGCACACCCTTCGACTGCGCGAGTCTGACGACCTCCTCGACCTGCGACCGCTTGCGGATGTTGCCGGGGTTGAGGCGCAACTTCGCAACGCCGGCGTTGAGCGCGGCAATCGCCATCTGGTAGTGGAAATGGATGTCCGCGACGATCGGCACCGGCGAACGCGCGACGATCTCCGGCATCACTGCCGCCGCTTCCTTGTCCGGTACCGCGACGCGCACGACCTCGCAGCCATTCTGCGCGAGGTCGTAGATCTGCTTGATCGTCGTCTCCTTGTCGCTCGTGTCGGTGGAGCACATCGACTGGACGACGACGGGCGCGCCGCCGCCCATCTGGATGGTGTTGCCCTTGCGGTCGTTGAGGAAGATTGGGCGGCTGAACCGCCGGTTCGAGAGGGGGACGAGTGTTTCGAGCACGCTTAACGCTCCTGTATCGCGCGGGAAATTACCGCTGCAAGATCGAACGGCCATCGACCAGCCGCTGAATATCGACGAAGGCCACGAGCACGAAGATCGTCAGCAGGACCGCCATGCCGATCAGGTGGACGACGCCCTCGCGCTCCGGCGGGACGCGCTTGCCGCGCCGCACCCACTCGATGAGGACGAAGACGAGCCGCCCACCATCGAGCGCGGGGATCGGCAGCAGGTTAAGGATGCCGAGGTTGATCGAGATGAACGCGGTCAGCTGGAAGACCACGACCCAGACCGGCACCGTCGATTGGCTCGCCTGCTGCACCGCCTCATTAACGACCTGGCCAATGCCGATTGGTCCGGTGAGATTATTGACGCCACCGGGCTGCGTGCCGCGAATTAGACCCGCGAGACCGCTGTAAATCGCGCCGATACCGTTCACCACCTCGCGAAAACCGTGCGGGATCGCCAGCCAGACCGCCTCGCGCTGGACGAGCGCCTCCGCATTGACCGTGATGCCCGTCGCACCCTGACCCTCCGGTCGCGCCTCCGGTGGACGCGGCGTGACCGTTGTCGAGACGGTCTGCCCATTGCGTAGCAATTCCACCTGCACTGGCTTGCCGAGCGCGTTGTTGATCGTGTCGGAGAGCGTCTGGCTGGAGGTGATCTCGCGCCCATCGACGCGAACGATCCGGTCGCCGGGTTGCCACCCCGCCTGCTGCGCGGGCGTCCCCGCGACGACCCCGCCGACGAAGACGCGCTCCGTGCCGCTCGGCACCCCATGGACAGCGAAAATGAAGGCGAAGATGAAGGCGGCGAAGATGAAGTTGAAGACGATCCCCGCGATCAGGATGATCGCGCGCGCATAGGCGGGCTTCGTCTGGAACGAATCCGTCGCGTCGCCGCTCGTGTTCTCATCCTTCATCCGGGCGAAGCCGCCGAGCGGGATCGCGTTCAGGGACCAGAGCGTACCCTTCCACTTGCGCCCGACGATGCGCGGCGGCAGACCAATGCCGAACTCTTCCACCGCGACGCCGAAGTGTCGCGCCGCAAAGAAATGCCCGAACTCATGGACCGTGACCAGCACCGCCAGGATCGGGACAATCAGGAGCCATGCAAAATTGCCCACGCAGTCTATCCTCACCTTTTGCGTATCTGCACCGGCCGCACGGCGGTGCCGCCACTGACAGACAGTGTAACTTGTCGCTCCGTGAACCGTCTACGACGATCACAAACCCCTCATATACACAAACACTCATTATGGAGCCGTTGTTCCCACGGACGCGATCCGGGGCGCGGTCGAACCACTCCATAGATATACATACGCGATCCGGGCCGGGGCGGATGCGCGTGTGCTCGATTGCGCAGGCGAAAAAGTCTTGTCAAATCGCGACGGATGCCTGTACACTGCGAGCGAACCCAAAACTGCGGCGGGAAGTGCGACCCAGGTGCAGCCGGCACATCGACACGATCCCAGAGGAGCGTCGCCGCCCATGGACACAGCCGTCCTCGTTCTGAACCAGAACTACGAGCCATTACATATCTGCAACGCGCGCCGCGCGCTCGTCCTCGTGCTCGGGGGCAAGGCGGAGGTGTTGCAGGATGATCTGGACGTGCACTTACGCAGCGCGTCGCAGTCGTACACGATCCCCTCGGTTGTCCGCATGGTTTACCTCGTCCGACGCCCCCGCCCCCGCGTCAAACTCACCCGCCGCGAAATCTTCCTCCGCGATCATCACACCTGCCAGTACTGCGGCCGGTCGTCGCACGACCT
>JBBSII010000696.1:0-2418 GCA_038232175.1 Thermomicrobiales bacterium | reverse complement strand
GACAGGACGACTGAGGCGGTGCGGCGCCAACTCGCCGCCATGGGATGCGACCGCTACGCGATCGGGGTGCGCGACCCGGCGCGGGGGATGCTGACGCGCACGGGGAGCGCGGACGAGATCGTGGCGGGAATCGGCTGGCTCAAGGCGATGAATGCCCAGGGGAATGACATCTCCGTGCGCCCCGTGGGGAGTAGCGGGCTCGTGCTGGTGGATGACCTGAGCGCGACGGCGCTCAAGGAACTCAACCGGGACGGGCTGACGCCGGCGGCGGTGGCGGAGACGAGCGCGGGCAACTACCAGGCATGGGTCCGGGTGAGTGACGGGCCGCTGCTGCCGGACATCGCGACGGAAGCGGCGCGGGAGGTGGCGGCACGGTACGGGGGCGATCCCAACAGCGCCGACTGGCGACAGGATGGGCAATTGGCGGGCTTCACGAATCAGAAGCCAGAGCACACGCGGGCGGACGGGCAACAGCCCTACGTGCGCCTGCGGGAAGCGCGGGGCGGAGACGCACCCGCTGCTGCCGCAGACGTGTTGGTGAAGGCGCAGGAGCGCTTCGAGGAGCGCTTGCAGGAACCGCGATCCGTGCCCAGAGCATCGTACCCACGCGAGCAAACCGGGGGCGGAGGACCTTCCTCCCTCGGCGAGGAGTATCATAAGCGGGCGACACGGGATGACGGGCGCGGGGATCGGTGAGCGCGGAGCGGTCCGGCCGTGGCGGAAGCGCCGTGGCTTCTCGCTCGCGGGCGCCCGGCTCATCGTCCGTGCTCTGCATCGAGGTGGGGGTCGAGCGATCCGCGTTCGTCTGTTCCTGCCGCGTGAGCGCGACGAGGGCGACACCCGATGCGACCGGTTGCCTGTCCCCTTCACCACTGATGGGCCCACAGAACAGGACGACCGCATCAAGATACGCCGGGCCAAACGCCGTGATAATCTCCGCCACGGCGGCGAGCGCGGCCGCTTCCGTGGTGAACTCCTCTATCAGATTGCCCGTGCGCGTGCTCCGCATCTCCCAGATTTCACCGTTCATCGTGTTTCCTCATCTTCCTCCACCGGCACGACCCAGGCTATGCAGGCGAGGAGGGCGTCCGCATCGCCCCAGACGGTATCGTGCCCCGCGCGACTCCCCGTGCGTTGCATCGCTTCCCAGCGCGATCAGTTGTGGGATCCCGGCACATCCACTCCCGTCGGCGCTTGCTCCCAAGTCTCGCAGATCGCCCGCGCGATCGTGCGGGAGAGCACCATGCGCTGCTCCCCGTCCTCGTCGTCACGCATGAGCCCGTAGAGCGGCACGCCCGCATTGATCCGCAGAAGGAAGTAGCGCTTCCTGGTATCGGGGTGGATCACCGACACGGCACCTCCCGCCTCGAGGTTCAGCAACGTCGTGTTCATCGGCCACCCTCCTTGATTCCTCGCGCTGTTCCCCGCCGCGGCTGGCGTGGCAGCCATTCGCAGCGACGCCGCAGGCAGATCACCTGCGGTAGTGCGCGCGTCCTTCCGCTCAACCGCCGACAAGGAATATTTTCGGTCGCTCCGCCAGCAAGCCCGGCGCCGCGCGCCTCTTCTCGCCGGTTGAAAGACGATCACCGAGGGTGCGGGGAACCTGCCGTTCGCGGGCCTACCGGAGTTCGCGGAGACGCGGGACGGGGCGAAGGGGATGGGCGAGCTGCGGGATGTGACGCGGCGGTCAGTCGTCCCCGTGCGCCGGGGTGTGCAGCGCGCGCTCCGCGAGGGCAGTCCCCGCCGCGACCGCCTCCTTGTGCGCGCCGTCCGCGCTCGCGCGCAGCAACACCCACGTCTCGACTGCGGCGCGCCCGTGCGCCGCCACGTACGCGGCCACCGTCGCGAGGGTCTCGTCTTCCGTGTCGGCGGACGCGATCATGTTGGCGGTCTCGAAGTCGTGCATTTCGTAGATCATCGTCGCTCTCCCTCTCACAGGGGATTGTACTCGATTACGCACGCAAGGAGACCGACTACTTCTCCCCAGACCGTATAGTGCCCCGGCCCGAGGTCTTCCGGATGCGGAATCGCCCGTCGTCGGGGAGGTCCACCGCAGCGACCGCGCGCCAGCCGCGGCGGGGATAGGCGGCGGCGGTGCTGGTCCGCCACTTCGCGGGTGCGTGGGGCGGCCAGCCGGATAACGCCGCGCGCGACGAGGAGTATCTGGCGTCCGGGGAGGGAATGCTGCTCAGCGTCTTCGCCGACGTACCGGGCGGGCCGCTCTGGGTCATCTCACACATCAGCAGCGGCGACGACGATTACACGACGATCCTCCTGCCCGCCGAGTATTGAAACCGGCTCACAAGCCGCGCTGCTGAGCGGCATCCGACGTTCGACTTTCGACGATTCGAATTTTCGAGGATTCGCGATGGCCTCATCACTGATGCACAACGACGGACAGTACCGACAGGCATCTCT
>JBBSII010000695.1:0-2422 GCA_038232175.1 Thermomicrobiales bacterium | reverse complement strand
CGGACCGCGCGCATCGTCGCCGTATAGGACTGCATCGGTTGAACTCGCCTCCTACAGTGTCATCCGTAGCAGGCGCGGGAAAGAAAAATCCCCCGCGCCCGAAATTCGGGATGGGGGAATGCGGACACGCGCGTCAAGCCGACCCGGGCGCGCACGAACACGCCGCGTGAAAACTCTCGGCACCGCATTCCCTACGCCAGTGCTAACCGGATCAGGTTCGAGGGGTTGGTGGTCTTGATACCGCCTCTCAGCTACTCGCTCCCCCTGCGGTGGTGCTATGCATTTGTTGCGTATCGGCGCGTGAACCCTCGCTGCGCCGACACACCATCATCATAGTGTGGACGAGAGTGTCATGCAACGCCCGTCCCGACCTGGAACGGCCTCATCAACCCGATGACTCACCCAGCGGGCGCTACTGGCTCCTGCCGTGCGACACGCGGGCGATGATCAGTGACAGCGCCGATACTATGGAGTCGTTCGGCATCCACATTAGCCAGAATCTCGACACCGTGATGGCTCTTGCGCACTCTCGATACTGCCGGCGAAGTCCGAAACGAGGCGAAATCGGCGCGAAAAGCGACTACCGTCCCGCCCTTCTGCTGCGTCCGTACGTTGATTTGACGACTTCGCCAGCAGTTTGCCATGTGCCGTCGGCACACCACCGCTTATGAAAATCGAGTCGGCGGCCCAACGCGTTAGCCTATTTTCAGAGCAGTATCAGTCTCGATGCACCAAAATTGATGAGCCGCCAGTGACCGCAACGGCTTTCTCAGTCGGCACCGATTCGCGCATCGCTATCGCGTCCCACATGCGTTCCGCTCGGTCCGGTAATCAAGAATCGAGTATTCGGCGTCATTGGGATTACGGGAGAACCACTTGGCATTCCGGCGTCTACAGCCGCCTCGGTCGCTCGTTACCGCACCTCGTGGAGACGGTGCGTGATCTGGTCGTCCGTCGGTTCGGCTTCAAGTGTCTGCAGGAGAGTATCGATACGACGACCAGTGGGGGCAAACTGATCTTCCACATCTTCGCCTCCTTGGCCGAGTTCGAACGCGACCTGATTCGCGAGCGAACCAATGCCGGGTTGTCGGCAGCACGGGCGAGAGGGCGGAAGGGGGGACGCCCGCAGGGCGTGGACGCGAAGAAGGAGAAAGCAGCGTTAACGTTGAAGAAGGAAGGGGCGCACAGTATCCGTGAGATCTGCGAGATTGTGGGGATCGCGCGCAACATCTATCTACAAGTACACGCGTGCGGAGAACCAGCCGGGGGCAGAGAAACGGCGTACGGAGCAGCGCGAAGAACACCGGCCAGCAGCACAAGATGGGTAACGCCTGGTCCGGTTCGGTGCCCCCAACTTCTTTGTGCTCTCCTTGTTACTTGCGTGGCCTCCCTTGACGGTTGTGCAGTTTCGCACGATACTCGCCGCGTGCAGTCTTCGGGGCAGGGTGTAATCCCCGACCGGCGGTGAGGCAGACGTTACCCGCATGCCAAGCCCGCGAGCCACACCAGACGTCCCAACGGGTGTGGCAGATTCCGGTGCGATTCCGGGGCCGACGGTGAGAGTCCGGATGGGAGAAGACGCATCATTGTGCGGCGGGTGACGCGATCCCGGAGGGGACGCGCGAGCATTGTTCGGTGGGGTGGGCTTTCGTGCCCACCGGAACATGGGTTGAAAAGCCCGTGCCGCCGCGAACGTTCGCGCACCTGCGGTGTCTGCCTGCACACATGCCCCGACGACGCGCGTCGCCGGGGTTTTTGTTGCCCCGGCATCGGTCTCCGCATCCGGAGGTGCGCCACATGGTCGGGACACTGGAACGCAGGGCATCGCCATCCACCGCCCCTACGATGGGGAAGAGCCCCACGCATGGACGTGATGCTCTCCGCGCGGGCCGCATTCCCAAACATCATGCGCGCCTGCTGAATACGTTCGCGCCGACGATCGCCTTCGCGCTGCTGCTCGTTTTCTGGAAGCTCGTCGTGATCGTCGGTGGATACAAGCCGTTCCTGCTCCCGCCACCGGAGGCGGTCGCGCGCTCATTTTGGGACGCGCTGCGCGACGGCATCCTCTGGCCGCACCTGCGCACGACGCTGATCGAGGCGGGCGACGGCGCGCTCGCCGGGATCGCGGTCGCCTTCGCACTCGGCTATGTCCTCGTCCACATCCCGCTGCTCGACCGCGCGCTCTCGCCGGTGATCGCCGCCTGCCAGGCGATGCCGATCGTCGCCATCGCCCCGATCTTCATCCTCTGGTTCGGCACGGGGCTGCTGCCGAAGATCCTGATCTGCGCCCTGATCGTCTTCTTCCCGACACTTGTGACGTGGATGATCGGCCTGCGCGCCATCGAGCCGGATCTGATCGGCGTGGCGAACCTTGCGGGCGCGAACCGCTGGCAGATCCTCCGCTACGTCGAGGTACCGCTCG
>JBBSII010000694.1:0-2446 GCA_038232175.1 Thermomicrobiales bacterium | reverse complement strand
GCGACGACGAGCAGGATGAACGCGGTGCTGTTCACGCGCGCCCCGCCATCCGTCGTGTCGCCCGTGCTCGATGCCATCGCGTCAATGTCCTGTGCCTCCGTCTCAATCGCCATCTATAGACCCAAAGGCGCGAACCGTGTCCGCGACGTACGTGATCTCATCGGTGATCAGTTCGGGATAGAGCGGCAGCGAGAGTTCCGTGCGTGCCTGCCGCTCCGCGACGGGGAATGCGCCCGCCGGGATGCCGAGCGACGCGAACGCGGGTTGCAGATGGAGCGCCGTCGGGTAGTGGACGCCGGTGCCGATGCCACGCTCCTTCAGGAACGACGCCAATGCGTCGCGCCGCTCGTGCCGGATGGCGTAGAGGTGCCAGACATGGCATTCCGGTGCCGCGCCCGGTCGTTCTTCCGGCAGTTCAACGCCGCTGCCGGAAAGCAGTTCGTCGTAGCGATGGGCGAGGTGACGGCGCGCGGCGTTCCATGCGTCGAGGTGCGCGAGTTTGACGCGGAGCACCGCTGCCTGCATCTCGTCGAGGCGGCTGTTGACGCCCTGAATGACGTGCTCGTACTTGCCGCGCTGTCCGCCGTTGCGCAGCATCCGCACCTTTTCGGCGAGCGCGGGATCGTTCGTCGTCACCGCGCCGCCGTCGCCCGCCGCGCCGAGGTTCTTGCTCGGGTAGAAGGAGAAGCCCGCGATCGTGCCGATGCTGCCGACGCGCTTGCCATCGAACAGCGCGCCGTGCGCCTGCGCCGCATCCTCGACCACCGGGATGCCGTGCCGCGCGGCGATTGCCATGATCGGTGCGAGGTCCGCCGCCTGCCCGTAGAGATGGACCGGCATGATCGCCTTCGTGCGCGGCGTGATCGCCCGTTCGAGCAAGGTGGTATCCATGTTGGCGGTGCCCGGCTCGATGTCCACGAAGACGGGCGTCGCGCCGTTCATCGTGATCGCGAACGCACCGAACGCTGCCGTCATCGGTACGGTGATGACCTCGTCGCCTGGCCCAACATCGAGCGCCTTGAGCGCGAGCATCAGCGCGTCGGTGCCGTTACCGACGCCGACCGCGTGCCCCACATCGCAGTAGGCCGCGAACTCCCGCTCAAACGCCTCGACTTCCGCGCCGAGGATGAACCAGCCGCTGTCCAGCACGCGGTGCACGGCGGTGTCGATCTCGGCTTTGATCGTCGCGTACTGCGCGGCGGCGCTGGCGATGGGGATGGATCGAACGGTCGTCGTCAAGCGGGGCCTTCTTTCGCGATGGTCGGGTGCGCACGATGCCACGCGACGGTCCGCGCGAGGCCGTCGCGCAGATCGGTGCGCGGCGACCAGTTCAGCACACGGCTGATTTTGCCATACTCGCCGTAGTAATCGCCAGGGTCGATCAACTTCCGCTGCGTCGGGAAGGGAACGTAGTACACATCCACCCCGCCGACGACCTCGCCGAGCGTCTCAACGAACGCACGCAGGGTGACGGGCGGGCTGCCGAGATTGAAGACCTCACCAATCGCCGCGTCCTGCTCGCCCGCGAGCAGCAGCGCATCCACCACATCCTCCACATAATTGATGTCGCGGATCGCCTGCCCGCCGTCATAGAGCGTGATCGGCTGCCCGGCCATCGCGCACCCGATGAAGAAGGGGAGCGCGCCCTGCGTGTGCCGATCCGTCACTTGTCGCGGGCCGTAGCAGTTCGTCAGCCGGAGCGAGCACGTCCGCATCCCGTAAACTTGTTGATACAGGAGATGGTAGTTCTCTCCCGCCCATTTGTGGACGCCGTTTGTGTCGACGGGGCGCATCGGGTGCCGTTCATCGACGGGAAGGTACTGCGGGCGACCGTACTGCTGCCGCGTGCCGGTGTAGACCACGCGCACGTCCGGGTTCGCCGTGCGGCACGCTTCGAGCAGCGTCAGCGGCGCGCGCGTGTTGTGCTCCAGGTCGGTGAAGGGGTCCTTCATGCTGTCCTCGTGGCTGATCTGCCCCGCGAGGTTGAAGATGACTTCCTGCCCCACGACGAGGCTCTCCATCAGGAGACGGTCGCGCAGGTCGCCGACGATCACCTCCACGTCCCGCTCGATGCCGGCGAGGTTGGCGCGGCTACCGCCGTGACCGGGCACGAGGGCGTCCACGACCATCACCCGCGCGCCGAGCGCGTGCAGCCGGTGCACGAGGTTGCTGCCGATGAAGCCCAGCCCGCCCGTGACGAGCGTGCGTGTCCCTTGCCAGCGACCCAGCGATTGCTCAGTCATCGGCGTGCTGCTCGCTCGGCGTCGCGTGCGTCGCCGCCGGTTTCATGTGGGAGCGCTTGATGCGCAGCGTCCACCAGAGGCCGCTAAGTTGCCGCACCGTCTGCCAGATGCGCGGGATATTGAAGAATTGCGACTTGCCATGCGCGCGGTGGTAGTGATGCACCGGCACCTCCGCGAAGCGGAAGCCGAGGTCCTGCGCCTTC
>JBBSII010000693.1:0-2447 GCA_038232175.1 Thermomicrobiales bacterium | reverse complement strand
TAATCGCGATCTCCGCGAGGCGCTGAACGGTACCGGGATCGTGGGGGACGCGACTGCTGGCTATGTGTCCCTGTAGGGCCCGTTATCGCCACCAACCCACGGATGGAGAAGCGATCGCCGTGGGACTCAATCAGTTCTGCGGGCGCCTCGATCCCGACGCGCAGGACAACCTCGAGGCGCAAGCGACGGCACTCAAGGTGGAGGAGATCGAGCGACGACTGCACGAGGCAGTGGCAAAGGTCGGAGCGACGGTGTGCAAGGGCGCCGACCGCTATACGGGTGAGGTACTGCCACCCTCGGCATGACGCGTCCCGGCGACCTCTTCTATCCAGCTTGAGATCATCTCGAAAACCTTCGTTTGCCGGAATTAGAACAGCGTGGGGCTAGCGATTTCGTGTCGCTGATCGACAAATAGCGCTGAAGAATTCCGCCATTTAGCGTTGAAAGTGACAGCGTTCTGTGTCACGGTGGTCGTTTCATGGCGCTCTTTCTCGCCACTATCGGAGGGCGCATGCGGCGCTCGCGTCCACGTTCAGCGTTCGGAAAACCGGTTCAAATCTGAATGGGGATATGTTGCCCTGAGGCCGTGACCGGGGCAGGGTGAGGCGAGCGCCACCTGCGAGCGCTCACGGTGCCGGTCGATGATGCGGAACTGGCCTTACATGCCACGCATCGATCCCACGGTCGCACATTCTCGTGAGGCCGGAAGCGAGAAACCGGAAACCGGAAACCAGAGGCCAGAAAGCCAGCCTCCGGCTTCTGGCTTCTGGCTTCTGGCCTCACTGCGATCCGAGGGCGTTGATCGCCCGCGAGATCAGCACGGCGACGACGACGAGCGAGATCAGGGACTGCACCATCATCAGCGCCTTCACGCGGCGCGACAGAATCAGCACATCGGTCGGGCTGAACGCCGCGCTGGTGTTAAAGGCCTGGAAGAGATAGTCGAGGAAGTCCGGCGACCACGTCTTGCTCCGTTCGTCGTCCATCGTCATCTGCGGGAAGAGGAAATCGACGCTCGTGTACCGCTTCATGTGCCGCTCGTGCGGGCCGCCGCAGTCCACCTCCCAGTACCAGATAGCGAAGACGAGGATGTTCGCCCCCCAGATCAACGCGCCGTCCCGCAGCAGGTGCGTGGCGGGTGTCTTGCCGCTCGGCAGGCGGACGATCAGCAGGATGGCGCTCGCGGTGATCGCGGCGGTGACGAGGCTCGTCAGGATGAAGGCGAAGATGCGGGTGAGGCGGTAGTTGCCGGCGTAGCGCGCGCCGTTGAGCGGGATGAGGAAGGCGACGATGAGGGCGGCGAGCAGCCAGCGGGGGCCGAAACGGAGGTCGTTCGGCAGGACGGCGTAGAACCCGCCAATGGCGAGCGCGGCGATCAGGGCGGCCCAGCGCGGCGCTTGCCGCCAGTGGCGTTCGTCGGCTGAGATGGTGTCCATCGTCTCCCCTTTCATCTTCATTGGCGCCCGAAGTGTACGTACACCTACAGCATCGCACCGGCGGGGCGGATGTGCAAGGCTGGGGAGGCCTCACTCCCCTTCCTCCGTCTTCGGCTACAATGGGGGCGAACGCGCGGCTTCGCGAGCGAAAACGACCGATGGAGGAACCCCCGATGATTGACGCGCCGACACGCCACTCGTTCACCGACTGCGTGACCTCGGAGGAGGCTTTGCGCGCACTGGTGGGGGAGCCGCGCGAACTCGTCGTCAAGAAGCAGCTCCCGGCGCTCGACCGCCACTGCCGCGCCTTCATCGCCCTCTCGCCCTTCGTGCTCGTGGGGACGGCGAACGGGCGCGGCGAGTGCGACGTCTCGCCGCGCGGCGACGCGCCGGGGTTCGTGCTGGCGCTCGACGACCACACCCTGGTCATCCCCGACCGCCCCGGCAACCGGCGGATCGACTCGCTGCGGAACATCGTCGCGCACGGGGCGGTCGGGCTGCTCTTCATGATCCCCGGCGTCGGGGAGACGCTGCGGATCAACGGGCAGGCGTGCATCGTGCGCGACGCGGACATCCTCGCGCGGCTGGAGGCGGGCGGGAAAACGCCGGACCTCGCGATCGCGGTAGAAATCGCGGAGGCGTTCCTCCAGTGCCCGAAGGCGCTGAAGCGGTCGCGGCTGTGGGACGCGGCGACGTGGCCGGAGCGGGGCGCGCTGCCGTCGCTCGCGCAGATGCTCCACAATCAGGTGCCGATGCCCGATGTGACGGTGGAATCGCTGGACGCGGCCTTCGAGGAATCGTACCGGGAGCGGCTGTACTAGCGCGCCGTGCGACGGCATCACCCCGGCTATCTTCGCGTCCCGGCAAGTGGCACCCGGCTACCGGCAACAGGTCCGACGATGCCCCCACTTTCACCGGTGGGGGCACGGAGTATCGTCTGCTCGCGCTCTCGGCCAACCATCGCCGTCGGTCGGTCAGTTTCGCTCTGCGACATGTGCTCCCCTGTGAAGG
>JBBSII010000692.1:0-2457 GCA_038232175.1 Thermomicrobiales bacterium | reverse complement strand
TCACGCCCGAATGGATAACTTAACCGTTTATGATTCCGTACATCCTTCGTCTCTGATGCATCGCGCTATGCCCCCTTCGAGAAAGAACGGCGGGTGTGTCCAACCGATGAAGCGCCTACCGACCGGTCAATGACGCGACGCTCTGTCTGTTGGTCCACACCATGAAGTGCCGATTCTCTGTACGTACACTCCTCTCCCCTATCGTACCCCATCCGCGCCCTCCCGTGAACCGGGTGGGTGCGGTATGCTTGAAAGCATGGAAGAACTACAAAGCGCGCCGCTTGTGCGCCGCCTCCCCCTCGCCGTGACTATTAGCAATCGCCTGATCTCCCCGGATTTGATTGGCTGCGCGTTCCGCTGGCGCGGCGCGGCATGGCTGGCGAACGGCGTGCTCGACCGGCTCGTTCCGGTCGGCCTGCCGCGCGCGGATGGCGCGGCAACGCTCGAACGCATCCGCGCGTGGGACGCCTGGCCTGTCGAGTGGGAGGCGCTCGCGGAACGTTACGCCGCCCGCGCCGATGCCGCGACCGATGATGCGACGCGGCGGGATGCCCTCCGCGCGGCGTCGCTGGCGCTCCACGCGGCGCAGTTGCTCGTCTACGAACCCGTGGAGCGCAAGCGTGCCCTCACGAAGCGTGCCGCCGCTCAGTATCGCGCGGTCGCGCCCCTGCTTGACCCGCCGAGTGAACGGGTGGAACTGACCTTCCGTGCAGCGAGCGTCCCCGGCTATCTCTCGTTACCGGCGGGCGCGACATCCGCGCGCCCCGCGCCGCTCGTGGTCTTCTTCAACGGCGGCAGCACTGTCAAGGAGGAATTAAATGGCTGGCGCGACCCGTTCTTAATGCGCGGTATGGCAACGCTCGCGCTCGACAATCCGGGCACGGGCGAGACGTGGGACGCGGCGCGCTTCGTGCCGAATCAGCACGCGTTGATGGACGATGTGCGGCGGATGGTCGCGGCACACCCCGCGCTCGACGGGCGGATTGCGCTCATCGGCGTCAGTCTCGGTGGGATGTTGGTCGTGTCGCTGGCGAGCGAAGCGCCCGATCTTGCGGCGGTCGTCACCATCACCTCGCCCTTCGCGCCCGCTGAGTACATCACGCGGATGCCGACGCTCACGCAGTGGGAAGTCGTGCATGTGACGGGGTTTCCGATCGATTGTCAGCCCTATATCTGCGCGGCGAACAGTCTCGATCACTTCGCGTCCGGCCTGCGGATGCCGCTGCTCGTGATCGGCGCGGGCCGGGATCGCGTGGTGCCACCGCACGAGGCGCAACGGCTCTACAATGCCGCCACGCCCCCGCGCACACTGCACTGGTACCCGCGCGACGGTCATTGCTGCTTCTCGCACCTCGACCGGATGTTGACGAACACCGCGACCTGGCTCAAACGAGTAATGAGTAACGAGTAAGGAGGAGTGCATTGTCTCCAGCCACTCGTTACTCATTACTCGTTACTTCGCGCTCGCGATAGCGGCGGCGACCTGATCGAGGTGGGTGCGATCGTGGTTGCGCATGTCCGCGAATTGGAGGAGCGTGCGCTGGCCGAACCGTGGATGGACGCCGGTGCGCGCGAGTTCGTGCGGCCGTAGCCCCTCGAGGAGCACGTCAATCAGGTCGCGCTCGCGCTTCAGGAGGCTGAGGGCGTCCGCACCGGAAAGCGCCTGGTAATTCGCGGTGGCGACGCGCTCATCCGGCTCGTAGACGGGCAACTCCGGGTTCTCCTCCATCAGGATCGCGTTGAATCGCTGGGTGTGGTTGAAGGCGTCGAGGTCCGCGAGATGCCCGACGATTTCAACGGCGGACCACTCCCCCGCCGCCGGGCGATGGTGGAGCGTCTCCTCGCTCTCCGGCGCGAACAGGAGCGCGAACGCCTCCGGCGCGTCCCGGAGTTCACCGAGCAGCGCGTGCGCCTCGCTCTTCATCGGGTCCTCAGTGGTGGGCGGCGTCTCCTGCATGGGGCTGCTTCCTTCCTCCACGGATATGGGCATTCTCCGTGTCACCGTCCGCGCCACAGTCAGCGCGGCTGCTCCGTTTCGTCCGGACGTGACGAGCGCCGGATGCGGATAATCATACGCAGAATGGACGCCACCGCGCCATAGGCGATCAGGGCGACGCAGAGCAGGCCGAGGAAGACCGGCATGAAGCGGCTGAGGAATGCGTCGAATATGGCAGCGAAGATGAGCAGCGCGAAGAAGAAGAGAAGCATCGTGCCTGCGGCGAATCCGCGCCAGCCCCGGTCGTCGTCGTTCACAGGGGGATGACGGAGGCGAGCACGGCGACGAGCGCCCAGATGAGCGTGATGAGCAGTGCGAGCACGAGCCAGACCGCGAGGCAACCGAACGCCAGCGCCCCGACCACTCCGCCCGCACCGAACAAGCCCGTCCCGATGATCGCATCCTTGGCGGTCTGCCCGGTCACTGCTGTTTTAACGGCACCCATGCGGCTTTTCATGCCC
>JBBSII010000691.1:0-2477 GCA_038232175.1 Thermomicrobiales bacterium | reverse complement strand
CTCGATGTGTCCAGGCTCGTGAAATGTCGAACGAATGTGCGGTTTTACCTAAATTTCCCCGCCATACTTGACTTCTCTAATATCCGTGGTATAACAGAAGCGATGAATACCTAGTACATACTGTTCGTACTAGGAAAACAGGTGCGGACGAGAGCGCATCGCCGCACGAAGGAGGAAAACAGTATGCATAAGTCAGACTTGGTGAAATCGGTCTCCACGAGTTCCGGGATGACCGGGCCGCAGGCGGAGAAGGCGGTCAACGCCGTCTTCGAGTCGATCAAGGAGTCGCTGAAGAGTGGTGAGAAGGTCACGCTGACCGGCTTCGGCACCTTCGAAGTCGCGAGCCAGGCCGCCCGCGAGGGGCGAAACCCGAAGACAAACAGCAAGATTCAGATCGCGGCCCGCAAGCGCGTTCGCTTCCGTCTCGGCAGCGACCTCGACGCGATCCGCTAGTTCCTGGGCAACCTCACCCCCGGCCCCTCTCCATTGCGATGGAGAGGGGCATCTTCTTTGCAGGAACCATGATATTCCGATGATCGAGTTTCCTTACGTCGCCTCCTGGAAGTGGAAGAGGCGGATCGCGAGCAGGAAGCAGACCGCGCCGTAGATCGCGAGCGCGAGCGCGCTTGGCAGCACCGCCGCGAAACCCTTGCCGAAGATCATCAGGTTGTTGAAACCCGTCATCGCCCAACTCGTGAGGGTCACGCGGGAGATCTGCTGCACCCACGTCGGCATCAGGAAGAGCGGGAACCATGAGCCGCCGAGCGCGGAGAATGTGAGCACCGTCAGCGTCGTGATCGGCTGCAACTGGTCGCGCGTCTTGACGACGGAGACGAGCAACATGCCGAGCGCAGTTGTCGCGAAGGCCGTCACGAGGATGAGCAGCACGATGCCCGGCACCGAGCCGAGATCGATGTGGAACAGGAGCTTGCCGACGACAAAGAGAATGGTCAGTTGCGCGACTGTGCGCACGAACTGCGCACCGAGCTTGCCGCCGAGGATCGCCCAGCGGGAGACGGGCGCGACGAGCAGCCGCTTCCACGTGCCCGCCTCCTTCTCATCGAGGATCGTTCCCGCCCCCGCCGCGACGGCGAAGAGCGCAAACATCAGCGCGTAGCCGGGGACGACCTGATCGTAGTTGTTGTCGCTCGTGTTCTGCTTCGCCACCTGCGTCTGGAGGTCCAGCGGCGGCTTCTGGCTCAGTTGCACCGCCTGCTGACTCGCCCGCCGCGCGACGGCGTTCGGGTCGGCGTTCGCGCCGCTCGTTCGCACGGCGTCCACCGCGACCTGCCCGGCGATCTGCCCGGTGGCGAAGGTTTGGACGATGTTGCCCATGATTCCGCGCACCGCAAGCGCGCGATAATCGCGGTTGCTCGGCGTCGTCAGGATGGTGATCGACGCCTGCTTGCCTTGCGCGACCGCGTCGCTCACCCCGGCGGGGATAATTACCGCCGCCGAGCGGTCACCGTCCTCAACGAGTGTGCGGGCGTCGCCCGCGCTCATTTTCAGTTCAAGCTGAAGCATCGGCGTCTGCTGCATCGCCGCGAGAATCTGCTGGCCGACCGGCCCTTGATCCTCCACGTAGACGGGCACCTTGACGCTCGTGTTCCCGCCCCCGGTGTCGGAGGTATTGAAGACCGCCCCGACAACGAGCATCAGGAAAAACGGAATGAAGAGGCTGAGCAGCAGCGCGCGACGATCCCGCACGATCCGCATCAACTCCTTGCGCATAATCACCAATCCGATACGCATGAAATTGTCCCTCCATATTGACCCCAAATGAACCGCGAATACTGCCCAGAGGGCACCCGGAAGGACGAGAAGAGGGAACAGAGAAAATAAATGATTGCTCTCTTCTCACCTTCGCGTCCTTCGCGCCTTCGCGGTTCAATCATCTTCGATTTAATCCCGATACTGCTTGCCCGTCAGTTGCAGGAAGACTTCGCTGAGGCCACGCGGACGTTCGACGTGGACGGGTTCGACGGTACGGAGCGTGAGCAACTCCTCCAGCGTCCCCTGCGCGACGATCCGGCCCTCGTCCATGATGGCGATGCGGTCGCAGAGCCGCTCCGCCTCCTCCATGTAGTGCGTCGTGTAGAGGATCGCCATGCCGTCGTCTCGCAGTTTCTCCGTCAGTTCGAACAGCGCCTCGCGGGATTGCGGATCCACGCCGACAGTCGGCTCATCGAGCATCAGGAAGCGCGGGCGGTGGATGACGCTGACAGCGAGGTTGAGCCGCCGCTTCATGCCGCCGGAAAACGTGGAGACCTTGTCGTCCCGCCGCTCGTTCAGGCCGACGAGGGTGAGCAGTTCCGTGATCCGTCCCGCGAGCGCGCTTCCCGTGACGCCGTAGATTTCGCCGAAGAAGCGCATATTGTCCGCCGCCGTCATGTCCTCATAGACGGCAATCTCCTGCGGCACGACGCCGATCACCCGCTTGACGCGCGACCCCACCGTGACGGACATCCCCGCGATCG
>JBBSII010000690.1:0-2479 GCA_038232175.1 Thermomicrobiales bacterium | reverse complement strand
GTACACGCTCAACATTCCCCTGCGGATGCGCTCGCGCGACGCGGACTATCTGCGCGTCTTCGACGAGTTGATCGGCCCGCTTGTGCTCTCCTACCAACCCGAACTGATCCTCGTATCCGCCGGGTACGACGCCGCGCAGGACGACCCACTCGCCGGGATGCTCGTGACGGACGACGGTTTCCGGCAGATGACGGAGCGCGTCATCGGCTGGGCGGACGCCTGCTGCGATGGCCGCCTCGTCGCCGTGCTCGAAGGCGGCTACGACCTCGACGCGCTGGCGCGTGGTGTCGCCGTGACCTTGCGGGCGTTGGATGGGGATGCCTAACCCCCCAGACCCCTTCCCTGTGGGGAAAGGAGAGTAAGAGGGAAGATGCCTGCGTATACGCTGCGTCCCGCGACGCATGATGATTATGATTTTCTGTACCGGCTTCACGTCGCGGCGATGCAGTATCTCGTCGTGCAAGTGTGGGGCTGGGAGGATGCGTGGCAGGAGCACTTCTTCGCCGAACACTTCGACCCCGCGCCCGCGCGGATTGTGGTCATGGATGGGAAGAATGTTGGTGTCATCGCGGTCGAGTGGCGCGAGATAGACGCCTTCATCGCGAACATCGAGATTCTGCCTGAATATCAGGGGCGCGGGCTTGGCGCCGCCGTTATCGCGCACGTTATCGAGGAGGCGAACGCGCGCGACTTCCCGGTGCGATTGCAGGCGCTGAAGATCAACCCCGCGCGGCGGCTCTACGAGCGGCTCGGGTTCGTCGTCACCGGGGAGACGGAGCCGCACATGCTGATGCGGCGTTCGCCGTCACCGAGTCAGTAGCGCGGGCTTTCCAGCCTGCGTCCCTGTACCGACAACACAGGGACACAGGCTGAAGCCTGCGTTACCGGGGAATTAGGTGGGCAATTCCGGCCGGTTCGTATTCCGTGACCAGCCCTGTGGGGTCGAGCGGCTTCGTGTACATGAGCAGGTCGTCCTCCTCTGGGCGGGGCCATTCCTGCTTCCGGTGATGCACCGAGTGGCATCGCTCGCCGCTCGGTACTTTCGAGTGGCGAAACGCCCGTGCTCCCACTCGCCGTCCCCGGCGATTCATGAGATAAAGGGAACGAACAATCTCAGTTTTCTCCCCCTTCCCGCCGAGGGAAGGGGGCTGGGGGATAAGCATGGAACCAATCGCGATCATCGACTACGGCGGCGGCAACGTCGCAAACGCGCGCAATGCCTTCGAGCATGAGGGCGTGCATGTCCTCATCACCGCCGACCACGACATCATCCGCCGCGCCCCCGGTGTTGTCCTCCCCGGTGTCGGCGCGACGGCGGATGTAATGGGCGGCCTGGAAGCGCGGGGGCTTGTGCCGATCATCCATGAGGTGATCGACCGGGGGACGACACCCTTTCTCGGCATCTGCGTCGGCATGCAGGTGCTGCTTGACCACAGCGAGGAGGGCGAGACGCACCCCTGCCTCGGCGTCGCGCCCGGCGCGGTGCGACGGCTGCCGGGGGGCATCATCGTGCCGCACATGGGGTGGAACGTCGTGCGCCAGGCGCAAGCGCACCCGCTCTGGGAGGGGATCGCGGATCTGACGCCCTTCTACTTCGTCCACTCCTATATCTGCGCGGTCGATGATCCGGCGTGGACGCTCGGTGAGACGGCGTACGGCGTCCACTTCGCCTCTGCAGTGGCGCGCGGCTCCGTAATGGGCACGCAGTTCCACCCGGAGAAGAGCGGTACGGCGGGTCTGCGCCTGCTGCGGAACTTCGCCGCCATCGCCACCGGGGCGCACCCCGTCCTGCCCGTTCCCGCCGCCGTCCGATGATCGTGATTCCCGCGATAGACCTGCGCGGCGGCAGATGCGTGCGCCTCGTCCGGGGTGACTTTTCACGTGAAACGATTTACGGCGACGACCCGGTGGCGATGGCGCGCCACTGGGCGGAGGCGGGCGCGACGATCCTCCACGTCGTGGACCTTGATGGAGCGGCGGCGGGGATGCCGCAGCAGACCGCGATCATCGCCGCCATTTGCGCCGCGATCGCGATTCCTGTTGAGGTTGGTGGTGGCCTGCGGACGCTCGCGGATATTGAGGCGACGCTCGCGGCGGGCGTCTCCCGCGTCGTCCTCGGCACAGCGGCGATTGACAACCCCGAACTCGTCACGGCGGCACTCGCGGTGTACGGCCCGGAGCGGATCATCCTCGGCCTCGACGCACGGGATGGCTACGTCGCCACCGGCGGCTGGCTGGAGACGAGCAGCGTCCGCGCCGTCGATCTCGCCCGCGCGATGGCGGCGCGCGGCGTCCGGCACGTCGTCGCGACGGACATCAGCCGCGACGGCACACGCTCCGGCCCGAACATCGCGTTCCTCGCGGAGGTTGCGACGAGCGGCCTCGCCGTGATCGCCTCCGGTGGCGTCAAGGATCGCGGCCACCTCGACGCGCTCGCCATCGTCCCCGGCGTCGAGGCCGTCATCACCGGCACCGCCCT
>JBBSII010000689.1:0-2485 GCA_038232175.1 Thermomicrobiales bacterium | reverse complement strand
CCGCAGTGGCCAAGACGATCCTCCCGCAGATCGACCCGAGCCACATCCGCACGGGCAGCGCGATCATCCCCAGTCCAACCGGGCAGACCGCGAGCGGCAGTGCGGTCGCGCCATCGAACACGCAGCAACTCCCGGCGGGCGCGATCCCGGCGACGGTGCCCGTGCCGACCGCGACGACCGGCATGGTGCTGCGCCCACTCACGAACGGCCAGACATTCACCACGGCGGATAAGAAAGCCTCCGTCAGTTACCCCGCCGATTGGGAGGCGCAAACCTCGGCCACTGTGGCGCAGTTCACGCCGAAGGGTGTGTCGCCGACCGACCCGAACGCGACGCGCGTCACCTTCAACGGCCTGCCCGTGCAACTCGACCTGCTCACGAGCGACAACGCCGCGTTCTACCTGCAGACGCTCGCCGCGCAGACGACGGGGCGCGGAGCGACGGACCTGAAGGTGCGCTCCATTGACAACGTGACCCTCGGTGGCCCCGGTGGGCTGCCCGCGATCCGCTTCGTCGTCGCCTACACGGCGGGGGTTGCGGTCGTCTCGGAGCAAGTCGCCGTCCAGCCACCAGGAAGCGACACGACCTGGTTCGTCAGCGCGACTGCCCCCGCCGCCGATTTCGACACGAAGTGGCGACCGATCATCGACGGCATCGCGGGGAGCGTCACCTTTCCGTGAGTATTAGAGAGGAGAGATAGAGAAAGTGCGGAAACGTCTTACGCCGCAGCGAAAAGGCGATGCAATGCGACGATGACGCCCTGGTGTGTTGCATGTGGAAGCACGCCGAGTTCGCGAACCATCATAGTTATTGGCAGCGTCATCAGGCGATGGAGTCAAATAGTAGACTGCACCCGTAGCCCTGTCTCGGCGAAATCCGCTTGCGAGGGATCGAGTACGATGTCCGTCGGCAAAATGATGGTCGGCGTGCGACTGGTAACAAAGGCCAGAACAACATGGCGATACGATCCGATGGCATCCGTTAAGCAGATCGCGGGTCGCACTTTGGTTGTTGTGAGATCGTCGAACGGGAATGGTACGAGAACGACTTTACCCTTCATTGTGGAAGGGCCGACCGTCATTGCGGCTATAAATGTCTTCGGCGGGATCATTCAAAAAAGCGAACGCCGGATTCTGCGCCGCAGCACGTAGCCATTCCTGCTCGTTAATATCCGCATCGTCTGCCATCAGGAGCAAGACGCGAACTCGACCAGGCCGGACCGTCGTAATCGGCCGATCCAAGTGCAATGCACCCTGCTCGTCTATTGTCCCGGTCGCTTCAACCGCCCGCAGGATCGCTTCCATGATTGTACTCCGTAGCGTTGGTGTCCTCGCCTGCGAATGAACATCTCACGCCTCTCATCATACCTGCACGGCGCTGATCCCTTCCTTCACCGCGCCGCCCGACCGCCCTGCCGCTCCGTGAGGACGCGGCGGTGCTCCTCCTTGACGGCGCGGAGGAGGTTACCGTCCATCAGCAAATCCAGCCCCGCCAGGGCCATCGCCTTCGCGGAGATGAGCATGTTGCGGTAGCCGAGGTCGCTGTCCGCCGCCGCGACGACTTGTGCCGAGTGCCACGGGATGACGTGATCGGTGATCGGGAAGCCCGTCTCGACCGAGGGCACGATGTACGAGACGTTGCCCCAGTCCGTGCTGCCGAGCGCCTCACCGAGGCGCGGGTGCGGCATGTGCAGGCCGAGGTCGTCGAAGTGCGCGCGGACGCGACGGGCGAGCGTGTGGTTCGTAATCATGTCCGTGTACGGCTCCTCGGGGCGGCTCCACGCGAGCCGCGCGCCCGTCATCTCGCCCGCGCCCTCCGCGACCCGCTTCACCTTGCGCACGAGTTCCTCCATCGCCCGCGTCGTCATGGCGCGGATGAAGAAGACGGCGCGGGCGTACTCCGGCACGATGTTCGGCGCATCACCGCCGTGCGTGATGATGCCGTGGATGCGCGCGTCCGGCGTGACGTGCTGCCGGAGGGCGTTGATGCCGTTGAACGTCTCGATCACGGCGTTCAGGGCGTTGACGCCGTTGTACGGGTCGGCGGCGGCGTGCGCGGACGTGCCGTGGAACTCGATCACGACCGTCGAGACGGCGAGCGAGAGGCCGCTGCCCGGCTCCGTCGGCACCGACGCCTCATTCGTGCCGGGGTGCGCGCCCATCGCGGCGTCGATGTCGTCGAAGACGCCGTGCCGCGCCATAATCACCTTGCCGCCGACTGCCTCCTCGGCGGGCGTGCCGAAGACGACAACCGACCCCGACACGTCACCCAGCGCGGCGGCGAGGCCGATCCCCGCGCCCATCCCCGCGCACGCGATCAGGTTGTGCCCGCAGGCGTGACCGAGGCCAGGGAGCGCGTCGTACTCGGAGAGGAAGGCGATGCGGGGCGCGCCGTTCCCCTGCTCCGCACGGAAGGCGGTCGGCATCTCCGCGATGCCGCGCGTCGTCGCGAAGCCGTACCGTTCGAGCATGTCCGCGACCGCCTT
>JBBSII010000688.1:0-2492 GCA_038232175.1 Thermomicrobiales bacterium | reverse complement strand
CGTCAGCTCCATCTCCGCGCCGAGGGAGACGAAGACGCGACCGCGCCGGATCGCCGCGACGATGCCCGCCTCGGTGAATTCTTCCACATAGACATAGGTGAACGGGATGCCGACGCTTTGCCAGGGATTCTCCAGCCGATGCGCGTCGCTCCCACCGAGGCCGAGCACCCGGTTGCCCTGACGCAGGAGCGCGTCCCAGAGACCGAAGGCGCGCATCGTCGCTCCGGGGCTGCCAACATAGGACGGGTTGCTCCACACTTCCAGCGCGTTCACCAGTGACCAATCGGTCTCCATGAAGCGCCAGTCGAAGAAGGGGATGAAGGGATGGGCCGGATAAAACAGTGCGCCCTGCTCCCGCGCGTCGCGGAGGACATCATTGACCGTCCGAACCGTCCCATCGCCAATCCGTCCCACCCGCCAATCCAACCACTCGCGCAGGCCGAGCGCGACGCCGTGTCCGTGGCCGGTTGTCATCTCCTCGGCACGGATCAAGACAAAGTCGGCGTCCGACAGCGCGGGATAGTGGCGCCAGCCGCTGTTCGTGTTGTGCTCGGCGAAGGCGAGAAAGTCGAGGCCGCGCTCGCGGGCCACGGCCACGGCGGCGCGCAAGGAGAGGCTGCCGTCGCTCTCCGTCGTGTGCGCGTGGAGGTCGCCGCGCACCCATCCTTGGCGTGGCACGCCGGATGGATCGTGCGCGACTGGCGCAACTGCCACGGCGGATGCTCCGCGATCATCGTACGCGGCCACGGCGCGCAGGCGGTACGCGCTGGGGCGATCGACGGTGCGGACCTCGACCTCGGCGATCCACTCGCCCGGCTCGATCGGCCCCGGGATCCCTTGCGGCGGCCCGCCCTCGCACCGGATGTCCAGCGCGATGTGGATCGCGCCGCGCCCGTTGTAACTGAATCCCCGCCCCCGGAACCGCCCCTCGCCATCGAAGACCTGCAGGTGCAGAAACAGACGCTCCTCGCGCACGAAATCGAGCGAGACGGTGAGGCCTGTCGCGCCCGCCGACACGGCGAAGCCGACCCGCTGGAACGATCCCATGTCTTCCACCTCGACATGCCCCTCGGCATCGAGGAGAGAGTCGCCGTCGCCCGTCATTCCTTCCCCCCGGCGGCGCGATCCGGTTTGGCTGCCTCGAACGCGGCGAGGGCGGCGACGAGGCGATCGGGGTGATTCGCGCTCATCGCATCCACTCCCAGTCCCCAGAGATACTCCCACATCGGGCGTTCCGTCGCCCCCCAGGGCGCGATTGCCCAGTCATTCTCGCGGGCGACGCGCACCTCCGCGTCGGTCACATACGCATATTGGGGCCGCATGACCTCCGCGCCGGCCGCGCGCATCAGACCGGCGGAGTCGGCGGGCCGGGCGAGATAGAGCGGGCCGACTGCCACATTGGGTTCGAGCCGCTTCACTTCCCGCAGGCTCGTGTGATCGAAGGAGATGACGACGACGTGCCCGGTCATCCCATAACGCGCCAGCAGGTCGAGCATTTTCGCCTCGATGCCGGGATAACGCACATGCGCCGCCTTGATCTCGATCGCGAGCGCCGCCCGATCCCGCGCCCACTCTAGCACCTCGGCAAATGTCGGGATGCGCGCGCCCGGAGCGCCGTGCTTCCCGCCCGCGTCCAGCCGCTTCAACTCCGCGAGCGTATGGTCCCGGACATAGCCCTGGCCGTCCGTCGTCCGGTCGAGGGTCGCGTCGTGGATGACGACGATCTCGCCATCGCGGCTCAGATGAATATCGAGTTCGAGGATATCCGCGCCCTGACTTAACCCGAGTTCGAACGACGGGAAGGTGTTCTCCGCGATGTGCCCCATCGCGCCGCGATGTCCGATGACCTGGATGCGCCCCGTCTGCGCGCGGCGTAATTCAAGCATGCTTCGCCCTTTCTGACGCTCGCAGCGTCACGTTCCGAAGGATCATAGCGGATGATCCGGGGGGTGCGGATGTGCTGCCAGGAACGATGCTACCGCGTCACGACTCGGCGCGCCATGATGCCCGCCGCGCTGCCCAATCGCCAGCGCTGCAGCGGCGGTGGCGAAGCGGGCGCTCGTCGGCGGCGACCATCCCGCCCGATACCCGTAGACAAACGCCGCCGCAAAGGTGTCGCCCGCGCCCGTGCTATCAACGACCGGCACCGGGAAGGCGGGAATATGCCACGTTCCTTCATGCGTGCCGACCCAGGCGCCCCGTGCACCGGCCGTCACGCAGACGGTCCGGGGGCCGCGCGCGAGCAATGAAGGGAGGGCAGCGGCGGGCGGAAGATCGGGGGCGGTGAGTTGGGCGAGCGCGCGGTGATTGACGAAGAGGATGTCGGTGAGCGCCAGCAGTTCGGCGAACTGTGCCGAATCGCCACGATCGGACGGCTCCACGTCGAGCGAGACCTCCAGGTTGTGCTCCTTGGCGATGCGCGCGGCCCGGAGCGCCGCATCCATCTGAATGCCCGCCGTGTGCAGATGGCGGGCGGGGGCGATGATCGCGGG
>JBBSII010000687.1:0-2498 GCA_038232175.1 Thermomicrobiales bacterium | reverse complement strand
TTCACCGGCCTGCGCCAGCCCGATGGCGCGCTCCGCCCCGTCGCCCGGGGTGATTACCTCTTCGATGGCGCGATCCAGGTCCTCGCGCACGACATCCTCGACTTGCCGCAGTGGTACGACGGCGAAGAACAGACCTACCGCGAGCGCGCGCAACTGATGTTCCGCTCGAATCCGATCCCCAATCAAGGCCACGAGGATCAGTACAAGAATGGTGGCGGCCCGGCGGCGCTGCCGAACCTGGTCGTGCCGTCCGATGCGCACGGCAATAGCGACGCATTTAACGACGCACACGAGAAGCATCGCCTCGGTCACTTGCAGGCGCTCCAACGGGCGACGCGCGCGCCGGACGGGACGATCATTCCCCAGCGGGTGGATGGGCCGGGCTTCGACGCGATGGATGTGCCGGACGGCTCGGCGCAGCCGAAGTTGCAGTTCTCCGTCTTTCTGCCGTCGGCGCAGAACTTCGCGAAGGCGCGCGTGAACGCGGCGGGGACGGACCTCTCACCGTCGCAGGTGCCGCCGGGCCACAACGGCATCGAGCGGTTCATGACGGCGACGCGGCGGCAGAACTTCCTCTGCCCGCCGCGCGTACACCGGGCCTTCCCGCTGCTCGAACTCACCTGAGTAGCGAGTAACGAGTAACGAGTAGCAAGTGGTTTGATGTCACCATTTTATTACTTATTACTCGTTACTCGCTACTCTCCCCTCAGATGTGATGGCCGAGGGAGCGCTCGCTGGGCAGGAAGAGTTCGTTGTAGAGGTCGATCGCGCCCCGGTCGGTCAGCGAGGCGAGGTAGTACGCGACGACGCGCTCCTGCGTCAGATGCGCGCCGATCATCGCGCGCCACATCGGCGGGAGCAGCCGCGCGTGCTGGCTGAGTGCTCCGAAGAGTTGCTCCATGATGTGCCGCGCCTTGAATGCCTGCCGCGCGATGATCGGGCCGCGGTAGACGTTCTCCAGCAGGAAAGCGATCAACTGCTGCACGTCCCGCTCGGTCTCCGCGCTGAAGCCGAGCAGCGGCGCGCTCGCGGCCCGCGCGGCGCCCAGCGACGCGATGTCCCACTCCGCGACGCGCCCCAGCGAGGTGCGACGCACGTCGCTGATCAGCGCGTTAATCATGTGCCGCCGGATGCGCCGCACGAACAAGGCCTCGCGCTCCGTCGCGTCCGGCACCTCATGCCGCGCCGTCTCCGCGCTCCGCAGCCAGATGTGGCAGGTGTTTTCCTCCGCCCACGCCTGCAATTGGAGCAGGGCGAGCATCCGCGACTCGATGGCGTCCTGCACATCGTGCGTCGCGTAGGCGATCACATCTGCCAAATTGCAGACCTGCGCCTCGAGCGAGGGCTGCGCGGTGCGCAGATATTCGCCCTCCGTCACCGGGAGATCGAAGGGCGTCTGATGGCGGGCGATCCCCTCGCGGCATGCCCACGTCAGGTCCAGCCCCCGATAGTCCGCGTAATTGACCTCGATCTCCTCGACGACGACGAGCGAGTGGAAGTTCGAGTCCCAGCCGCCCTGCTCGCCAAGTAGGGCGTTCAGCGCCGTCTCGCCGGTGTGCCCGAACGGCGTGTGCCCAAGGTCGTGCCCAAGGCAAATTGCCTCCGTCAGCGGCTCGGAAAGGTCGAGCAGTGTGGCGATGGCGCGGCCAATCTGCGCCGTCTCCAGCGTGTGCGTCAGGCGGGTGCGGAAGAAATCCCCCTCGGAGACGACCATTACCTGCGTCTTGTGTTGCAGGCGACGGAAGGCGTCCGCGTGGATGATCCGGTCGCGGTCGTGCGCGAAAGCGGAGCGCGGGTCGTCGCCACCGCGCGCGGCAGCGTGCCGCCGGTCCGTGTAGGGCGCGATCTCTGGGGTGCGGAGGTCGGAGAGGACTGAGGGTCGCGCTGCGGACTGAGGGTCGCGCTGCGGACTGAGGACTGAGTCTGCCAAGGTGCCACCATGCTTTCCGTCGCTGCTGTAGGGAATCGGAGCCACTGACTACCGTCTACTGTCTACTGTCTGCTGTCTACCCCGTTCAGAATCGGAGCGCCGCGCCATGCTTGCGCAGCCACAGGCGCTGCTCCTTCGTCGTAGGGCAGTGCCGCGCGACGATGCGCCAGAAGCGGGCGGAGTGGTTCATCTCGACGCGGTGCGCGAGTTCGTGCACGACGACGTAATCGAGCACGGCGGGCGGGGCGAGGACGAGCCGCCAGTTGAAATTGAGGTTCCCCGCGTGGGAGCAACTGCCCCAGCGCGTCTTCTGGTCGCGGATCGCGACCTGCCCGTAGGTGAGGCCCATCTCCGCCGCGCGCCGCTCGACCCGCGCGACGATCGCGAAGCGCGCCGCCTCCCGCAACCACCCCTCCAGCGCGGCCCGTGCCTGCCGCTCCTCCGGCACGATGATCGTGAAACGGCTCGCACTGTGGCGGACCGTCGCCCGCTTCCTCGGCGCGACGGTGACGTTGATCGTTCGCTCCGTGCCGAGAAACGTGATGTGGTCGGGCAGCGGCGATGCGGC
>JBBSII010000686.1:0-2501 GCA_038232175.1 Thermomicrobiales bacterium | reverse complement strand
GATCCTCACCGGCCTCGGCGGCGGGGTCGCGAAGTGAACGTCCCGGCGAATCGCGCGCGGTCTCTGCGGTGCGGGACGGTTGTGCCCGCGATGGCCCGTCGCCGCTGTCCATGACCGCCGCTATGGCCGGGAAAGCCCCGTCATCCCCTCGCTGCCCGCCTGTTCGCACCCATCGTTCGTTCCGGAGGTATCGTCTATGTCCCGGACCCTCAACCGTACGCCGCGTCACCTCGACGATCCCCTGCGCATCCTCGGTTTCACGCTCGCCCAGTGGACGGTGATCGCCCTCGGCGCACTCCTGCTCTGGGGCTGTCTTACCCTCCTGCCGCCCGTCATCCCCGCGACCCTGCGCCTCTCGCTCGGTGCGCTGATGGTTGGCCTGCCGCTCGGCCTCACCTTCGCGGGGGACGCCTCACGCTCGCTGCTGGAAGTGCCCCAGCGCGTCTGGCACAGTCTCCGCACACCCGCCGACTATCTACCCGATCCCCCACGCTCTGGGCCTCTCGCCCTCGTTGTGGAAGACGGCAAGCCGCGCGAGGAGAATCCCGATGCGTAGGGGAGCGGCCGCCGACCTCCTGCCGCTGCTCGCCGTCGAGGAGAGTCACTTCGTCACCACCGACGGACGGGTGGGGTGCGCGCTCGCCTGCACGGGCATCAATCTCGGTATCCAGTCGGACGCTGCGGCGGAAACGATCGCCGCCCGCTTCGCCGCCGTGCTCGCCTACCTCCCCACGGATGCTTCGCTTCAACTGCTCGCCATCAACACCCCACTGCGTGCGGACGACTGGGTGCCGCGCCACCTCGCGCAATTTGCGCCCCCGCCGGGCCTCGCTGACTACGTGACCCTCCTCGGCGACGCGTACCGACGGGAACTCGCGGGACAGTACATCCCCGACCTGCGTTTCTATGCCGTCCTCTCCCTGCCCGGTGCCCCGATCGGGCGCACGGCGGCTCCCGCATGGCGTCGTGGCCGAAGGGTCTTGCGCGTGGACCGCGTCCCACACCAACAAGCGGTGACGGCACTCACCCAGGCGGCGGATGAACTTGCGCACGCTCTCGCCGAGGTGGAGATCGTCGCCACACCGCTCGGGCGGCAGGGGACGCTTGATCTCCTCTGGCAGATCGCCAATCCCCGATGGAGTCAGGGCGTTGCCTCACCGCTTGAGGCGGCCTCCCCCGCCGATCTCCGCACGCTGCGCGATCGCCTCGCACAGAGTCGCTGCGTGCGGCGCGCCGATCACCTCAAGCTCGACGGGGTGTGCGAGGCGACCCTCGCCCTGCGTGCCCTGCCCGATGCCACCTTCCCGGGCTGGCTGCGCTCCCTGATGGCGACGGGCGTCGCCTTCCGCTTCGCCCTCCACCTCCGCCCGCTCTCCAAGCAGAAGGAGCGGACCGCCCTCACCCGCATGCTCCGCCAGCGGCACGCCGTGCTTGCCGAGCGGCAGCGGCAAGGGAGCAGCCCCGACATCGAGCAAGAGGAGGCGTACGGTGAGGCGCAGGATTTACTCAGGCAGATGGCGACCACCGATCTGCGCACCTTCCACACCGCGCTCTTCGTCACGGTCCGGGCGGAGACACCGGACGACCTCGCTGCGGCGGCGCGCGCGGTCGGCAAGGCGTTAGGGGACGCGGGCGGCACCGCCATCGACCGCTGCCAGCTCTACCAGGATGTCGTCTGGCGGGCGACGCTGCCGCTCGCCCACAACCCGGCGGGAATGACCTACCGCACGGTGACGACCAGCCTCGCCGACACGCTCCCCTTCCTCCACCACCGGGCGGGCACGCGGGGTGGCGCCCTGATCGGCTTCTCGCAGCCCGGTCACGAAGTCGTCACCCTCGACATGTACGATCCGGCGCTGGACAACTCGAATCTCACCTGCCTGGGGATCAGTGGGAGCGGCAAGACGATGTTCGCCCAATCCTTCGCGCTCAAACACCTTGCGCAGGGTGGCCGGGTGATCGTCCTCGACCGCTCCACCGGCCACTGGGATGATCTCACCGCCGCTGTGCCGGGGGCAGTGGTCCATCGCGTCCTCTTGGACAGCGGTTTCCGCATCAACCCGTGGGAGCTGCCCCGCCACGCCACCGAGCCGGGCCAGACGAAGCTCGAATACCTGCTCGACCTGCATACGCTGCTCATCGGGGAGCTGCATGGCGGGGTGCCCACGCTCACCGCAGGAGAGCGCGCCCTGCTGGAAGGGGCCTGCCGGGCGGTCTACCGCGAGACCCGCGTCTCACAGGAAACACACCTGCAGGACTGGCTCACACGCGCCGAGGCGTGGGAAGGGCGGGAAGGCGGCGACCCTGTCCGCAGACGGCAGTACAGCGCACTCGCGGAGCGGCTGGCCCCGTACGTGGGGGAGGGGACCTATGCGGGTCTCTTGGACGGCCCGACGACCGTGCGCCCCGATGCCCTGCTGGAGGTCTTCAACTTCAAGGGGCTCGCCGACCGGCTCGTGCCGCTCGCCATGCTCCCCCTGATCGAGTACATCTGGTCCGTG
>JBBSII010000685.1:0-2501 GCA_038232175.1 Thermomicrobiales bacterium | reverse complement strand
GCCCGACGCAGGAGCAACTCGGCTACGAGTCGGAGGACGACGCCGAGCGGTTCGCCCCGCAGATCGCGGGCGAAGGGTTCCATCGGGGGGAGCCTTCCTAACCCCCACCGCCCATGCCGTCCGCGCCCGTACCCCTTCCCTCTGAGGGGAAGGGGGAGGAGAATTTATGGATACCCCTGCTTCCCCCAATGATGCAGCGTTCGACGCGGAGGCGTTCGTGCGGGCGATGGGGCGGTTCGCGGCGGGGGTGACAGTGGTGACGACGCGAAGCGGCCTCGGAATGCGGGGAATCACGGCGAGCAGTTTCACCTTCCTCTCGCTCGACCCGCCGCTGGTGCTCGTCTGCATCGTCGCGGACTCCTCGTTCGTGCCGCTGATCGCGGAGTCCGGGGCGTTCGCGGTCAATGTGCTGCCGGAGGACGATGAATTCCTCGCGGACCGCTTCGCGAACCGCGCGCCGCTTGTCAACGCCACGTTCGGTGGTGTGCCGCACGGCACGGCGGTCACGGGCGCGCCGGTGCTCCGCTCTGCCATCGCGTGGTTCGATTGCCGCCTCCACGCGACCCACGATGGCGGTGATCATCGCATCTTCGTCGGGCACGTCGTTGCGTTCACCGAGCACGAGGGCGAACCGCTCCTCTACTACCGTAGCCGCTACGCCCGTCTGACGATGTGAGGGGCGAGTAACGAGTAGCGAGTAACAAGTAGAACCTCCTCCTATTCAGAGGGCGTCCGCAGAAGGCGGCGGGCGTGAATTTCTTCACTCCGTCTTTGTTTCTCTTCCTCATCCCGCCTCTGCGTCCTCTGCGCCTCTGCGGTTCAATTGGTTAGGTTCCCCTACCGTCCACTCCCCGCGATGTGGAGGATGTCCGCGAGGACGCCATAGGCCGTCTGCGCGGTGCCGGCGTCGTACTCGCCGATGGCGAGGTCGCCCATCGTGTCCGTGCGGAGGATGAGCAGGTTCGACGTGCCGTTCAGCATCGCGAGCGGGTCGGTCAGGGGGAGGGTCTGCGGCGCGACGCGACCGCGTGGCGTGCCGTCTCGTGCCTCCCATGCCTCCGCGACGAGTTTCACCACCTTGCCCGCGTCCGCCGCCGCGCGGAGATCCGTCGTGGTGATGTTGCCAATACCTGTGCGCGGGATGGCGTCCGGGCGGATGTCCGCGTCCATCAGCGCGTTCATCAGCGCGCAGACCTTCACCGTCGCGTCCCAGCCGTCGAGGTCGTACGCGGGGTCGGCCTCGGCGACGCCGAGCCGTTGCGCCTCCGCGACGGCCTCCGCGCGCGACTGCCCCGCCGCCATGCTTGTCAGCACGAGGTTCGACGTGCTGTTGATGACACCGCGAAAGCCGCGCACGCGGGTGGTGGGCATCGCCCGCTCGATCAGCGAGAAGATCGGCGCGCCGTCCATCACGCTCGACTCGAAGCGGAACTGGAGGGTCCTGCTCCGCGCGAGATCGCGCAGACGGCGGTAGGCGTACGCGACGGGTCCCTTATTCGCGGTGACGACGTGCTTGCCGTTCTGCAGGGCGGCCTCGCAGTGGCGGATCGCGGGCTGGCCGCTCTCCGGCGCGAGCGGGCTGAGTTCCACGACGATGTCGGCGGGGACGGTCGCGAGGAACGCGGGGATGGCGATCTCCCCGCCGAGCGCGCCCGGCAGCCGCGCGGCGGGGTCCGCCTCAATGGCGGCGACGGTCTCCGTCAGGTCGGCCCCGTCCGGCGCGATCACCGTGCCGCGCCGCGCGGTGGCGATGCCGGTGACGCTGATGTCGAGTTGATACTCGCGGTAGAGCAGGTTCGCCCGCTGCTCAAGCAGGTCCGCGAGCGCCTGCCCGACATTCCCGAACCCCACGAGCGCGATCCGCACCGTCCGCATGGCTAAACCCCCGGTCAGCGAGAGGGAAAACGATAACACAGAGAACACAGAGGGCACAGAGATCACGGAGAGGAAAAGAAATGAATCAGGTGAAGGTGAATCGCGCGTTTGTCTTTTTTGTCCACCCTCTCTGTGTCCTCTATGCTCTCCGCACCCTCTGGGTTCAGGTTTCGGTGCGGATCGAGTTGGTCGTCGTCTGCCACGGGGCGCGGAGGGTGAGGGTGTAGGCATTGGCGGCGCGGATGTCGCCGTCGGGGTCGGTGAGGCGGAGGGCGATGGTGCACGCGCCGGGCGCGGTCTCGGCGGGCGGATGGAAGGTGAGCGCGCCGATGGCGGTCGCGGGGCAGTCCGCCGGGGCGTCGCACGGCAGCGTACCCTCGCCGAGGATCACGCCCGTCGCGTCGTGCCGGACCAGCCATCCCGCCGTCAGGCCCGTGAACGCGCGCGGCAGGTCGTTGACGACGAGCACTTCCGCCTGCCACGGTGTGCCGGGGATGGTGACGAGCGGCGCGCCCCAGTTCAGCATGATGTGGAGCGGCGCGAACGCCTGTTGTAGCGCGTAGTACCCCTGCTTCGGGCGGCGGAAGTAATCGACCACCGACCACGTCACGGCGGGCCAGCAGTCG
>JBBSII010000684.1:0-2512 GCA_038232175.1 Thermomicrobiales bacterium | reverse complement strand
CTATACTGCCCCCATGATTACGTACGAGGATTTCGCGACGGTCGATATTCGGGTGGGCAGGATCGTCGCAGTCGAGGACTTTCCGCAGGCCCGCAAGCCCGCCTACAAACTGACCATCGACTTTGGCGCGGCGATCGGCACGAAGCGGTCGAGCGCGCAGATCACCGCGTTGTACCGCAAAGAGGAGTTACTCGGCACGCTCGTGCTCGCCGTCGTCAACTTCCCCGTCAAGCAGATCGGCCCCTTCCTGTCGGAGTGCCTGACGCTCGGCGTCCCGAACGTGGCGGGCGAGGTCGTGCTTGTGCGGCCCGATGGGGCGGCGACGGTCGGCGGACGATTGTTTTGATCGAGGCGCGCGATGGGGCGGTCGCGGGGCGGTCGCGGGGTGTGGTCGTCGCGGTAGCACTGCTATACATCCTGCTGTGGAGTTCGGCATTCATCGCCACGAAGGTCGGCGTGACGCACAGCCCGCCGCTGACGCTGCTCTCCGCCCGCTTCCTCTGCGCCGCCGCGATCCTCGTCGTGCTCGCGCGGGTGCGCGGCCTGCCCGCGCCACGGGGACGGGCGGCGTGGGGGCGACTGGCGCTCTTCGGCCTGCTCAACTGTGCCCTGTACCTCGGCCTCGTCTATGAGTCGCTGCGGCACCTCTCGGCGGGGATGGGGTCGATCCTCGCCGCCACGAACCCGCTCATTCTGGCCCTCGTCGCCCCACGACTGCTCGGCGAGCGGCTGACGCCACCGCGCGTGCTCGGCCTGATCCTCGGCTTCGGGGGCGTCATCTTCGTGATGGGCGCGCGGCTCGGCGCGGGCGGCAAGACGGACACGGCGACGGGGATGGCGCTCCAACTGGCGGGCGTCGTCTGCCTCGTCGGCGCGACGGTCGTCTACAAGCGTCGCCCGCCACGGGAGCACCCGTTTGTCATCAACGCGGTGCAACTCGGCGCGGCGGGCCTCGCGCTCCTGCTCCCCGCGCTGCTGGCGGAGGACCCGGTGCACACGCGGGTGGACGCCCCGCTCGCGTGGTCATTCCTCTACCTCGTCTTCGTCATCAGCATCGGCGCGTCGCTGCTCTGGTTCTGGCTGCTGGCGCGGGGTGAGGCGAGTGTGGCGAGCGCGTACTACTTCCTCACGCCGATCTTCGGCCTCGGCCTCGCCGCGCTCCTCCTCGGCGAGCCGTTCGGCCCGCGCGATCTCGTCGGCCTCGCCGCCGTCGCCGTCGGCATCGCCCTGATCGGCAGAATCAGTAGCCGGTAGCCGGTAGCCGGTAGCCAGTAGCCAGTGATGCGGAACCTGGTGTCCTTACTGGCTACCGGCTACTCGTTGCTCGTTGCTCGTTGCTCGTCGCGGTATACTAGAGTGAGGGAGCAACGGCGCTCCCTAATGCGATGCGGCAGGAGTGGATTTCATGCGTCGGCTCAATGGTTCCATCGTTAGCGTGCTCACGCTCGCGCTCGTACTCACGGCCTGCGGCGGCGGCAGTACACCCGCCGATGCACCCACGAAGATCACCGTCGGCTACATCCCCGTGATGATCGACGCGCCCCTCTATGTCGGCATCGAGAAGGGGTACTTCACGGCGGAGCATCTCGATATCCAACTCTCCCCCCTCGCGGGCGGCACGGACATCATCACGCAGACCGCGACGGGCAACTTCGATGTCGGGCTGGGCGGGCTGGGCGTCGCCACCTTCAACGCGCTCTCGAAGAAGATCGGCATCGCGGTCGTCGCCCCCCTCCACAGCGAGACGCCGCCCGTCACGACGCCGCTCGTCACGAGCAGGAAGGCGTACGACAGCGGGCAGATCAGATCGGTGGCGGACCTCAAGGGCAAGAAGGTCTCCATCAACGCGGCGGGCAGCGCGACCGAGTACTGGCTCTCCCGCGCCCTCGCGAAGGGCGGCCTGAAACTGGGCGACGTGCAGGTGGAGTCCATTGCCTTCTCCGATGTCCCCGCCGCGTTGGAGAATGGCGCGATTGCCGCCGCGATGCTCGGCGAGCCGGTCGTCACGCAGGCGAAGGACAAAGGGCAGGTCGTCGTGCTGTCGGAGGACTTCATCAGCGGCTTCTTCCCGACGATCGTGCTCTACAACACGAAGTTCGCGGCGAACAAGGCGAAGGACGGCCCCGCGCAGGGCTTCATGAACGCCTACGTCCGCGCCTGCCGGGACTTGCAGGGCAACGCCTTCAAGACCGACGAGATCGCTGCCATCGTCGAGAAGTACACGAAGGTGCCCGCCAATGTCGCCAAACGCTCCAACGCGCCGACCTTCGACCCGAACGCCCGCTTCAAACTAGACGATCTCCAGACGATGCAGCAGTTCTACGTCGAGCGCGGTGGCCTGACGTACAAAGACCCGCTCGACATGAAGAGGGAGATCGACACCTCGTTCGTGGACACGGCGGTGAAGAAACTGGGCGAGTACACACGTTGAATACGTCACGAGTGATCGGCGATGAAGCGATCTTCCTCTCTGCTATTTCCCAGCAGTTCGGCCCCGTGCCCGCGCTGGCGG
>JBBSII010000683.1:0-2512 GCA_038232175.1 Thermomicrobiales bacterium | reverse complement strand
GTCGTCAGCGCCATCACTGCGGTGCTGACGCTCCCCTCCAGCGCGGCGAGCACGACGGGCAATGGGTCGATGATGCCCCCATCCCAGGCGTCAACCCAGTCACGACGGAGGACATCGAAGGTCCATCCTGATTGGCCGGAGCGGGCATTGCCGAAGACCGCGCTCGCGTCGATGCCCGCGTTCGTCGCGATGGCGCGCATCGGTGCGGGGAGCGCCCGCGCGAGGAGTCGCACGCCGAGCGCCTCGTCGCCGGACAACTCGCCCGCGAGCCGTTCCAGTGCGGGGACGCAGGCGAACAGCGCGCCGCCGCCTCCCGGCACGGCCCCCTCCCGCAGCGCCGCTTGCGCCGCCGTGACCGCCGCCTCGATGCGCGCCCGCAGTTCGACCCGCGCGCTCTCGGTCGATGCACCGACGCGGATGATCGCGGCGGTGCCGGCCAGTTTGCCGATGCGCTCCCGGATGCGCCGCGCGTCGGCCTCATCGTCCCCGGTGATCGCGCGCAACTCCGTCTTCGCCTCGGTGATGCGGCGGCGAATGGCGGCCTTGTCACCCCGCCCACCAAGGATGCCGAAGGTTTTCTCCATCGCCCATGCCTGCCGCGCCCGGCCGAGGTCGGCAATCGTCACGGCGGCGAGGCGCGCTCCCGCCGCCGTCAGGAAAGCGCGCCCGCCGGTGGCGACGGCGATGTCCTCCAGGATGCGTGCGCGCTGCGCACCCGTGCCCGGCGCGCGCACCGCGAGCGCGCCATCGAGCACCCCCCGCTCGCGGTTGACGATGAGCAGACCGAGCGCGGCGGCGCCCACCTCCGGCGCGATCACGAGCAGTTGCCGTTCCCTTGCAGCGACGCACGCTTCGAGCACGGGGAGGAGATCGGCGGCGGATGCGAGCGGGCAATCGGTGACGAGGATGCATGGCTCGTCCAGGCGGCCCACGGTCTCGCCCGCCGCCAGAAGGTGTGGGGAGAGGAGGCCGGAGGTCCAGCGCTGGCCGTCGATATACGCGGCGGTCGTGGTCGTCCCCTGTGTCTCCTCGACCAGCACCGCGCCGTCCGGCCCGACCGCCTCGACCGCCTCACCGATGAGGTCCGCCAGGGCGGGATCCCGCAGGCTCCCCGCGATGCCCCGCGCCAACTCCGCCGCCGCATCAACCGGGCGGGCCTGGTTGTGCACCGCGTCCAGCGCGACAGCGAGGCCGCGTTCGATCCCGCGTCGCAGCGTCTGCGGGTCCGCGCCCGCCGCCACCGGGGTCGCCGCCGCGTGGAGGAGGGCGTGCGCGAGCGTCACCGCCGTCGCCGCACCGTCGCCGACGCGCTCGAAGACCGTCCAGGCGAGGTGCCGGACGAGCATCGCGCCCATGTCCGCGAAGGGGTCGCCCAGTTGAATCGTCCGCCGCATGATCGTCGCGGCGTTGTCGAGGATTTCCGGGGCGGAACGTGGCGATTGCCCGGCGATTGCCACCGTCCGCGCCAGTGGGCCGAGGGTCGGGCGCACGAGGGCGGCCATCACATCGACGCCGCGCAGCAGCGCCGCGTGCGAGCCGGGCGCGCCCAGAACGAGGCCCGTGTTCGCCCACGCGCCGTTCATCGCGGACGCTCCCCCGGCCCCTTGATGCCGCCGCCCCGAACGCGAGAGATTCGTGCTTTCCGTGCTCATGGCGGTGCAGTCTAAACGTGCGGCGGGCGCCTGTCACTACACTTCCATGAAGTGGATTCCAAAATCATGGACTGTATGAAGGGCTATTCTTAATGGTGAAACCAGCACAGAGTAGTATTCCCTTATCCCTTGACTGCTACCCGCAAGTAGGCCGCGCAGCGCGAGGCAGACGACAATCGTTGGCAACGCGGCGATCACCGCACCCGCCGTCAGTTGATCCAGGTTGACAAATCGCACCCACATGCTAGACTCAGCACATCGAGTCTTCATTCGAGTCCCAGGTCCTATTGCATGGTGTCATCGGCACACTGCATCTCATCACAGGGTCGCAGTATCAGCGTATCCGAGCGAGCGGGCCGAATCACCGCCCACGATGCGTGAGGCCGTTTCGAGGCAGACAGGAGAACTGAGATCATGGATCAGAAACGTCGGGACGTACCTTTTTCGCGTCGGCAACTGCTGACGGGCGCGACGACGCTGGCGGGGGCCGCGCTGCTGGCTGCCTGCGGCAGCGGCACAGGGGAGACCGGCGGCAGTCAGGCGACGACCGCCCCGAAGCCGCAAGGGACGACCGCACCGGCGGTCGGGGCGACCACCGCGCCCGCTACGGGCAGCAGCGCCGCCCCAACGACCGCCGCCGCCGCCACGACGCCCCAGGCAGACCTGACCATCGTGTCGGGCAAGTTCAACGTCTGGTTCTCCGCCAACTGGAACACCGTCACGGACGAGGCGGTCGGCAACGTCTTCGTTGACTGGGGCAAGCAGAACAACATCAAGGTCGAGTGGCAGTCCATCCCCGGCTCGCCGATCATCCTCCAGAAGGAGTCGGCGGCGGTCGCGGCGGGGCAGCCGCCCGAGAT
>JBBSII010000682.1:0-2515 GCA_038232175.1 Thermomicrobiales bacterium | reverse complement strand
GGACGCACTCCGGCTGACGGCGGAGGCGGCGCGCGGGTTGCGGGCGGCGCACGATGTCGGCATCGTGCACCGGGACATCAAGCCGGCGAACATCTTCCTCGCCACGGACGGACGGGCGCAGGTCGGGGATTTCGGCATCGCGCAGATCGATGACATCTCGGGGCGCACGCGCACGACGGTCGGGCATCCCGGCACACCACTCTACATGAGCCCGGAGCAGGCGCACATGACGGCGTACGTGCAGCCCGCGACGGACCAGTACAGCCTCGGTCTCGTGCTCTTCGAGATGCTCGTCGGCACCCCGTACCGTCGCCTCAGCAAGCAGGAGGCGTCCGCACGGATCGCGAACCAGCCGCCGCCCGTCGTCGCGCTGATCGAGCGAATGACGGCGGAGGACGCCGAGCAGCGCTACCCCTCGATGGGCGCGGTGCTCACGGCGATTCAGGCAATCGAGCGGTATGTCCTCGCGGACGACATCGAGACCGCGCCCCCGCTTGCCCCCTCACCCGCCGACGATGAGGGCGCGACGCGCACCGCGCCGCCACCCGGCACGCAGACGCCCTACCCGGACGCGCGCACCCCGATCACCAACGCGACGAGCGGCACGCCACCGGTGAACCTCCAACCCGTCCCGCCCGTGCTGCACCCGCCGCCGCCCGGCCCCAGCACGACAAAGAGTGGTGCGAACCGGGGGTTGCTCATCGGCGTCGGTGCGTTGCTCGTCGCGCTGATCGTCGGACTTGGCGGATTCTTCGCCCTGCGCGGCGGTGGCTCATCGACTACCACCGCGACCTCCACCCCCGCAGTGGCGGCACAATCGACCACGAGTACGGCCACAGCAGCGGCGACCACCGTGAGCGTTGCGGCGCAGCCGAGCGCGACGCCACCCGCCGCCGCGACGACCACACCGCCCGTGACTGCCGCCGCATCCATCACCGGTGCGCCTGCGACGACGAGCGCGCCTGCGGCCCTGGCGGTGGCGGCGCCCCCGCCCGTCACGTCGCTCCTCTCGTACCTCGATGGCCGCGTCGCGCTCCCCGGCGAGCGGCGCGCACAGGATGGCAAGACGATCATCGGTGACCTGGTGCAGGTCGTCGGCGTGGACCTGTCGCGCAACGAACCCTCCCGGCTCTCCACGGTGAGCGGGCCGGCCGGGAGCCGCGTCATCCGCACCCTCTGGGCGCCACAGGGCACGCTGCTCGCGACGATTGTCCGCGCGCCGGTGGCGGGCGGGTTCAGCGAGTCGCTCGACCTCATCGTGCTCGACATCGCGACCGGCAAATCTACGACCGTCGCGAAGGGGATCAACACCCTGCCGTCGTGGTCGCCGGACAGCACGACACTCGTCTACGGGCTGATCACCGGGCCGGAGAAGTTCGCGCGGAAGGACGACAAGGGGACGCCGATCACCTTCGCCGGTGGCACACCCGACATCGTGCAGACGACGGCCTTCGATGTGCACCTTGTCAATGCGGACGGCACAAAGGACCGCGTGATCGCGCACCTGCTCCCCTCCGCGCAGTGCGGTGGCGGCGGTGGCCTCTCCGACCCGATCGTCGAATTCGTCGGGTCGGACCAGTTCCTCACCGCCGGGCAGCAAACCGCGTGGGCGGCGGACGACTCGCAGATCGCGATCTCCGTCTCCGGCGTCACCTTCGCCATGCGGCCGGACGGCAGCAATTTGAAGCAGGTCGCGGCGTGCAAGACGCCGGACCTGACAACCATCGTCGGCGCGACGACAGCGGACCCGTACATCCCCGCGAACGGCGTGCAGGTGCGGGTGCAGGATGACGATGATGCCCTCCGCTGGCGCTACGAGCGCGGCCTGCTCCCGACGACGATCCTCACGGGCTGCACCGCCGATCCCAACGACCGCGACAAGCCGTGCGACAACACGAAGAAGGGGACGGCGAACGCGGGCTACCGCAACCAGATCATCGCGCGGCTGGCGGACGGCACGGAGAAGCCGCTGACGAAATCGCCGACCTTCAAGTACCAGGTTTCGGTCTCGCCCGATGGCACGGCGGTCGCCTTCACCGGCATCACCGTCACGGACTACGCCGCCGCCGCGCGGGTCTCCCCCAATGGCGGCTACCCGCAATTCACCGGGTATAGCGTCGATACGTACATCGTCCGGCTGAATGGCGGTGCGGAGGTGAAGGTGAGCACGAACGGTGCGGGGCATCACCCCTCGTGGCAGCGGGACATCCCCGTCAAGATCGCGCCCGTCCCCACCCCCGTCCCGACCACCGCGCCGACACCCGCACCGCCCGCCGCCGTGCCGCCCCGCACGCCGACACCCGTGCGCACCGGCACCGGGACGGCGAAGCCATGATGCGACAACCCGAAAGGAACTGACGGGAACCCGGCGCGCACGAGAAAAATTGACAGACGAACCGCCACACCGTATACTCCGCCTCGCGTGAGATGCGACGTGGCGCGTTCGTCTAGCGGCCTAGGACATCACCCTCTCAAGGTGGAGATCACGGGTTCGAATCCCGTACGCGCTACCAAT
>JBBSII010000681.1:0-2515 GCA_038232175.1 Thermomicrobiales bacterium | reverse complement strand
GAGCGGCTATCCGCGCCGGAGGTCCCCGCATGGGTATGCCTCGCACTCTCCGAGGAGTGCGCCGAGGGAATGCGCCGCTGGCTACTGATCCGCCGCAGCGCGGACGAACCGGACGAGGACGCCTACTGGCTCGCCTACGGCCCGGAAGGGACGAGCGAAGCGGCGTTGATTGGCGTGTGCGATGCCCGCTGGCAGATCGAGCGGGTGCCCTCTGGGCAGATTCGCGCAGGTGAAGGGGGAGGTCGGCATGGATCAGTACGAGGTGCGCACCTGGGTAGCATGGCACCGATTCGTGACGCTCTGTCTATTGGCGCACGCCTACCTGGTCGTGATGCGCGCGGCTGCCCGGCAGGAGGAAGTCGGGGAAAAGGGGGCGTTGATCCCGGCCTGATCCCACTCACCGTGCCGGAAGTGCGCCGGCTGGTGCTGGCGATGGCCGAACCCGACGAGCGGCGTCCTTTCCGACTTGACTGGTCGCACTGGCGACGGGCCCACCAGGCGGTCGCCGCCCGCTGCCACGCTGCACGCCGTGCGTTACGGCAGGGCGTAGCGTGCCCTGTCAGTGCCGCGCTTCCCCGCGCGGCGGTGGACGGGGAGCTGAGTGATGAGGAGTGGGAACGGGTCCGCCCCGTACTCCCGCCGCAGAAGCCGACGACGGGCCGACCGCGCCACGACCACCGCACGGTCCTCAACGGCATCTTGTCGGTGACGCGCACCGACGCCTCATGGCGCGAGGTGCCGGAGGAGTGCGGCAAATGGGAGACGACGTACAAGCGATATCGGCTCTGGTGCGATACGGGGCTCTGGCAGCGCATCCTCGATGCCTTGGCAGACGGCGGATCCTAAGTGTCCCTGTAGGGCCCTATAGAGTGTGTTGAAAATCGCCGATCTTGCGCGGTAACATCCTCCTTCGATCCACGTTGAAGGGTGGTGCGCCATGCTCGGGCCGCCGAAAACCCGCGATCTCGACCGGCCTGTCCTGATCGCCATCGAGTCGTATGTGCCCAAGGATCATTTCTACCGGCACCTCTATCGCATCCTCGACCTCTCGTTCGTGCGCGACCTCGTCGCCGACTGCTACGCCAGCGGCGGACGCCCCTCCATCGATCCGATCGTCCTCTTCCGCCTCCAATTGATGATGTTCTTCGAGGGTATCCGATCCGAGCGGAAGTTGATGGAGCAAGCCAACTACAACCTGGCGATGCGGTGGTATGCGGGCTATAAGAGCGTGTTTGGTGAAGGTCTCAACACGCACGGGGACCTCTTGATCATCCCGATTTCAAGCGAAAGGGGCTCGAAAACGGATGCCGAAGCGGGAGAAGAGTAAGCGATTCTGCTTCCATCCGGGCACCATTCGTCTTCACCAAACACGCTCTTAGGCCCAGGCGCTGGAGGAGAACACGACGACTGATCCCCGTCCGGCCCAGCAGCACCGCGCGGCAGCCGTCCGACGGCTCGCCCAACGCCTGCGCCTCGCGCGTGAGCAGGCCGAATCGCTCGCCGCGCAGATCCGGAGCCTTGCGGTGCCGCAGTTCACACCGATGACGACGATCTGCGGCATGAATCTCCTGACTGCGGCGGCGCTCGCGGGCATCCTCGGTCCCGGACAACGCTTCGCCAACGATGCGCAACGCGCCGCCTATGCCGGTGTTGCTCCGCCCGAGGCGTCTTCCGCGGAGCGGGTGCGTCACCGAGTCAATCGCGGGGTAACCGGCGACTCAATGCCATCCCGTATCGCATCGCGGTGACCCAAGCGCGCTGCTCGCCGCAGGCGCGGGTCTATCTCGCACGACGCATGCATGAAGGCAAGACGCGGCGCGAGGCACTACGGGCGTTGAAACGATACCTCGTGCGCGCGATTTGGCGACAATGGCAACAGTGCCACATCGCATCGGTCGATGAGGATGCGCGGCGTGCGGCCTAACGCGAGCGGACAGCAAGGCCCGGGGAAGTGTACGCGGGCGTCCCTGCGTACACTTCCCCAGGGGAATCACCAAGGTGCTGTGACGAATGACTTGACAGAGGAGCGTCGTCAGACAGGTGGTCCGGGAGCGGCGCGATGTACCGCGGCGCACGCCCGGGGAGGGGATCGCCTTCCCGCAGTCGGCCGCGCACCGTCTGTCGCGCCACCGGCATCGACGTGACGTTCATCGACCGCACCTGCCCGGCGCGGCGCCTTTCCGGCCCACCCGGCGCGCTCGGGGCCTCCGCGCCCTCGCGCGGACACCGGGACGCCCCGGCTGCGCCGCGGCTATACTTGGGGCGTGTGTAGGTTCAGATAGGTGCGCGACGGGTGGAGGAATAAGAAACGGGAACGTATCCTGAGGGTGAAAGGTGCCTAAACCATTCACTCAAGGAGGCTCCCGTCATGCGTCAGTCTACCCGATCCTCGCGTGTCGCGCTCAAAGTGGTCGGCAGCGGTAGTAGCATCACGCTCTTCTCGGCCCTGCCGGTGCGGGTGCGGCAGCTGCCCCACGCCCACCGGCTCAGCAAAGCGGCGAAACGCCGACTCAAG
>JBBSII010000680.1:0-2544 GCA_038232175.1 Thermomicrobiales bacterium | reverse complement strand
TCTCGGCGACGAGCCGCAGCGACGCCGCCTCCGGTCAATCGGCGGCAATGGCCCGTCCGCAATCGTCACCGTGGCGGGCGTCACCTCACGCGAGGAAGCGGGGATGTATCGCGGGATGCCGCTGTACATCGATATCCGCGATGCGAAACCGCTCGACGAGGACGAATACTACTGGCACCACTTGATCGACATGGCGGTCGTCACGCCGGAAGGCGAGCCACTCGGCACCCTGACGAGCATTCTCCAGACCGGCGCGAACGATGTGTACATCGTCACGCAGCCGGACGGCAAAGAACTGCTCATCCCTGCCCTCAATAATGTCGTCCTGGAAATCGATGTGCCGCATAAGCGGATGGTCGCCAAGCCCCTCGAATTTCTCTAGACTTCGACTGTTAGTGACGGAATTCATTCCTCACCACCGGCCCCTCTCGTACGGAGCCATCGCCCTGAGGCCATCGTATTCGTCAGGTTCGTACGGCGATGGAGAGGGGAGGGGAAAACTCAGTCCTCAGTCCTCATTCCTTTCTTTTGCTTCGGCGGTCGGGGTGGTGCATCGATAGTACCGCGTCGTTTCGCGAGCGCCTGCCAGATCGCGTCGTTGGGCAAGCCGACCGCACGGGCAAGCACCAATGCGTGATAGAACAAGTCCGCGATCTCCCCGGCGAGCAACGATGCGCCGTCCGCATCGCCGCGTTCGACGTTCTTCGCGCCGATTAGCACCTCGGCGGCCTCCTCACCGACCTTTTTTGCGATCTTGTCGAGTCCTTCGCGGAAGAGATAGGTGGTGTACGAGCCGTCGGGCATCTCACGCTGTCGTTTATCGATCACTGCGGCGACCGCATTCAGGACTTCCGGCCCGATGTCGTCTGTGCTCGGTGGGGAACTCTCCGCCGCGATGTAGCCGGGTTCGGTGAGCGGGGCATGGAAGCAAGCGTTCCGGCCTGTGTGACAGGTCGGGCCGTGCGGATACGCGCGGACGAGCAGGGCATCGGCGTCACAATCCGCCGTGACGGAGACGACATCGAGGAAATTCCCGGAGGTCCCGCCTTTCTCCCACAATTCCTGCCGACTCCGGCTCCAGAACCAGACGTGCGGGCCGTCGAGGGTGCGTCGGAGCGCCTCCGTGTTCATGTGCCCGATCATCAGCACCGCGTCCGTCCCGGCGTGCTGCACAACCGCTGTCACGAGACCGTTGGCATCCCACGCGATTGTCAGCGGATCGACCAGTACCGTTTTTGCCATCACGCTTCGCAAAATCCCTTCGCCCATGCCAATGCATCGCCCGCGCGACGGTTCCGGTAGGGCCACTGAATGTCGATGCTATACTACCACCGGGTGATTGGTTCGGAGGTTCAGAGCGGGGATGGCCGTGCGACGAGTCTTGTGTGGCGTGCCGGTCGCCGGTGCGGTGGGGCTTGCTCTCATCTACCGCTTCATCCGCAGCGGCGAGCGCGAGACCGTCCGTACCACGGCGGATGCCATCGTCGTCCTCGGCGCGCAGGTACACCGCGATGGCCGACCCTCCGCCGCGCTGCGCGGGCGCGTCCAGCGCGGCGTCGCGCTCTACGACACGGGCCATGCGCCGCGCCTCATTATGACCGGGGGTGTCGGCGAGGCGGGCATCGCGGAGGCGGCGGTGATGCAGGGGATCGTGTGCGGGCTGGGAGTGCCGAAGAATGCGGTCGTGCTCGAACCGACGGCGACCAGCACCGCCGAGAGCGCGCGTGCGATCGCGGCGATCTGCGCGCGTGCGGGGTGGCGGTCGGTGATCGTCGTCAGCGACCCCTTCCATCTCGCCCGGACCGCCCTCTTGTTTCGCGCGGCGGGGCTTGTCGTCCAGACGGCGGCGACGGACGACTGGTACTTTTCCGCACGGAGCCGCCGGTATTACCGAGCACGCGAGATGGCGGCCGTGTTTGTGCGTATACTGCGTGGTGAATTGCCGCCACGACTGTGGCAGAGCGGATGAGGAGGAGTACTATGACGATCGAAGAAGCCTACGCGGAGCCTGTCAGTCGGAAAAACCGGAAGGATCGCGCCTTCGCGGTCGGGATTCTGGTCGGCGTTGTCGCCGGGGTCGTGGCGACGTTGCTCCTCAACCGGGCCGCCGAGGAGGACGCGATGATGGACGACGAGTCGGTTGTTGAGCTGCAACCCGCCATCGTCCCACGCGGTGAGCGGCCGACCGGGCCGATCCACATGACGTCCGCCCCGATGGGCACGGAGGGCGATCAATGACCGCCGCTCCCGATGACCGGTTCCGCATCGCGGTGAAGTACCTGACCATCGGCCTGCTCCTCGGGTTATTCTTCGCGCCGCGCGCCGGGGCGCGCACCATGGCGGCGTGCTGGTCATCACTTCAGGATTTGTTCGGCCAACTCGGCGGCAACGAGTTCACCGAACTGTCATCACCGAATGAATAGGAAACATCGTGGCTGTCGTCCCCTCCCCTGCTGAAGTGCGTTCCCGTCTGCGCCGCCCGACCGCCGTCTATGCGATCATCGCGATCAACGCGGCGGTCGCGTTGTACACACAGTCGCTGCC
>JBBSII010000679.1:0-2551 GCA_038232175.1 Thermomicrobiales bacterium | reverse complement strand
GTTCAACTCCCGCGCCCACTCCACCTGCGCCGGATCGACGTGGGCGATCGCGAGTTGCTCGATTGCGCCGGTCTCCGCGCGCATGTCCACCGCGCACCAGTCGGCGATCTCCGGGACGCCGAGCTGCGCGACCGCCGCCAGCGTCGTCTCGTAATCGAGCGAGGAGGAGAGAATTTTGCTCGCTTGCGCGAGGAAGTCGAGGTTCTGCTCGATCAGTTTCCGCTCGGTGATGTCCATGTTGACGCCGATCATGCGCACCGGCTCCCCGCGCTCGAAGAAGACGTCGCCCATGGCGAGGAGCCAGTGCACGCTCCGGTCGGGCCAGATGACGCGGAACTCGACGCGGTAGGCGGGGCCACCCGCGACCGCCGCCGCGAGACTTTCCTCCGCGCGCCGCACGTCATCGGGATGGACACGCGCCGCCCAGTTCTCCCGTTCCCCCTCGAACCCGCCGGGGGGCAGCCCGTACAACGCCTCCAGTTCGGGCGTCCAGACGACGCGGTTCGCGGGGATGGCCCACTCGAACGTGCCGATCTGCGCCGCCTGCTGGGCGAGTTGGAACCGCTCGCGCTCGTCGGCGAGTTGCAACGCCAGGTCCTCGGCGTGCTGACGCGCCCGCACCTGATCGGTCACTTCGACCGCGTGAATCAGGATGCCCTCCACCGCGCCGCTCGCGTCGGTGAAGGGCTGCGCGACGAAGTTGAAGAACCCCTCGTCGAGCGCCCCGTTGCCCAGACGATCCAGCCGTACGGGCATCTCGTTGCCGATGAACGGCTCGCCGGTCGCGTAGACCCGGTCGAAGATGTCCCAGATGCCCTGCGCGGTGAGTTCAGGGATCGCCTCACGACCCGGCTTGCCGACGAGGTCGGTCTTGCCGACCAGCATCTGGTACAGCGGATTCGCCAGTTCGTAGACGTGGGCGGGGCCGCGCAGAATGGCGATGGCGGCGGGCGCTTGCATGAATAGGCTCTGCAAGCGCTGCCGTTCCGCCTCAACCTTCTCCTCGACCCGTTGCCGCTCGGTGCCGTGGCCCTGTTGCATCATCCGACTACTCCAACCATCGCGGTGCCGAACATGGACGCACGAGACTGCGAGAGTATAGCGCGTGTCCCAATTCCCTGGCGTGCACTTACGCGAAGTTGAGGTTGATGAAGACGGTCGCGAGCAGGACGAGTTGCGCCGCGAGCACGATCATCAGCGCGCCGGCGCGGCGCTGGAAGACGGTGAGGAACATCAGTGTGCTCTTGATATCGACCATCGGGCCGAAGACGAGGAAGGCGACCACCGCGCCGGTCGTGAACGACCCCGCGAAGGTGAGCACGAGAAAGGCGTCCACCGTGGAACAGACGGAGAGCAGCACGGCGAGCGCGATCATCACGAGGACGCTCTTCACCGGTGATTGCCCGACGGAGAGGAGCGTCTGCCGGGGGATGAGCGCCTGCAACAGCGACGCGAGCAGCGCGCCGAAGACGAGGAACTTGCCCATCTCGAAGAACTCGATGGCGCTGTGCTCGCAGACGGCGCGCACCTTCTCGCGCAGCGACGCGGTGGCGTGCTCCCGCGCCGTGTGGGGCGCGAGGCGGGGGGATGTGCGCCCCGTACTGCCGCGCGTGTATTCGCCGAGGACGACGGGCTGATAGCCCATCGCCGCCGGGGTGGGTTTGAGGAGCGACTCCGGGTGCGGATGGAACGCGAAGACCACCCCGACGAGCACGCTGACGGCGAGCGTCAACCCCGCCCGCAGCGCGACCATCGACCAGTCGCCGCCGAACGCCGCATAGGTGCTCCACAGCACGATTGGGTTGATGACGGGCGAGGCGAAGAGGAAGGCGACACCGAGGCCGACGGGCGCCCCCTTGTTCAGCAGGCGGCGCGTCACGGGCACGACGCCGCACTCGCAGACCGGGAAGAGCATCCCCAGGAGGCTGCCGACGAGCGGCGCGGTCAACCGGCCACGTGGCAGGAGCCGCTCGACCGTCTCGTCCCGCACGAAGACGCCGATCACGCCGGAAACGAGCACGCCAAGCAGCACGAAGGGCATCGCCTCGATGAAGATGCCGAGGAAGACCGTCGCGAAGGTCTGCACCCCCGGCCTGCCGCCCGTGACGACGAGGACGATCGCAAGGACCGCGACGAGCGCGCCAAGGGCCGCCATCGCCGGGCGGTCATTGCGCGGTCGCCGGATCGGCAGGATCGGCGCGGGCGTGACGGTGGGCGGGGCTGTCGGTTGGGGAGATGAAACCGGTGTTCGCAAGCGTGGCCCTCGGTGATCGTGAGCAGCGGTGCACCCTGCCGCAGTCTATCACAGGCGACATTACGCGCCGTATCGCCCGTCGCATCGCGGGTGCCACCCGCGCCGTTACCGTGCGCGGTTGCGCATGGCGGGCGGGTCGTGGGACGCATCCCTCCGCTCCTCGATGGGCGTTTCGACGTTCCCCGTCTCCTTCTCCTCGGCATCCTGCATCCGTTCGGCGATTGCCGTCGCCATCATCGATGCCTCCACTGCGGACGACCCCTCCGCCTGTGTGGCGTACGCCGCTTCGGCGTGCAG
>JBBSII010000678.1:0-2563 GCA_038232175.1 Thermomicrobiales bacterium | reverse complement strand
TCGATTGCCTCGATCAGCGCCCGCCGGATGTAGTCGGGCGTCGGGAAGTCGGGATCGCCCGACGCGAGCGAGATGCTCCCCGGCCCCGGCCGCGCGGCGGGGCGTTGCGACTGGGCGACAATGCGCTGGACTGCTGCTGATGGCGTGAACATGTGCCAACTCTCCTCCCCTTGCACTCCACAGCGCCCGTGCGACGTACCGTGCAGGTCGCCACATGGGTCGCGCATAGTCTAGCATCCCGAAAGCGACAGATTCGTCCGGCGATACGCGAAGACAGCCGCGAATTGTGCGAGACTGCGGGCGGAGGTCGATAGTCCGCCCTCGACGCGAGCAGACGGTAGCGAGGGCGATAGACGCAGAGGGAGGACCCAACGGCATGAGCAGCGATTCTACCGCCGTGCACGATCAACGACCGGCGCTCGGTGTCCTCGTCTCGCTGCGGCCCTCCGGCCTCGGTGCGGACGTGGACGCTGTCGTCCGGGAATTCGCCGACCGGGCGCTGCGCGCACTCGAAGTGGCCGGTGGTGCACCCACGCTGATCGACATCGCGGACGACGAGCGCCCCGGCCCGGAGGCGTTGAGCGGCCGCTTCGCGGGGCTGCTCATTCTCGGCGGCGCGGACATCGATCCCGCGCTTTACGGCGAGCGCCCGCACCCTGCGACCTACGGCGTGGACGCAGACGCCGACCGCTACGAGATCGCCGCCGTGCGCGGCGCGCTCGATCGGGGCGCGCCCATCATCGGCATCTGCCGGGGGATGCAGGTGCTCAACGTAGCCTGCGGCGGCACGCTGGTGCAGGACCTCGGCGCGGAGACGCCGCATCACGGCCCGCCGACCGCGATCATGGTGACGCAGCCGGTGCGCGTCGATACCGACTCGCGGCTTGGCCGCATTCTTGGCCGGACTACGGTCGATGTGCGCACCGGCAATCACCAAGCCGTGCGGGACGTGGCGGAGGGCTTCGCGGTCGTCGCCCGCGCCGATGACGGTGTGATCGAGGCAATCGAGGACGCGACTACCTGGGCAATCGGCGTGCAGTGGCACCCGGAGGACCCGCTCGCGGACGCGCGCGACCTCGCCGCCATCGCGACGGCACTGGTCGAGCAGGCGGCAGCGCACCATATTGGTGGTGGCGGGCTTTAGCCTGCCATAGCAAGGATTAGCAGGCTAAAGGCCGCCATCACCGGGAACGTTGGCGGTGTAGCCGCCACGAAAAACTCCCTAATAACCGGCTTGCTTGTCGATGACGTTCAGCAGGGTTTCCCCCGCCTGGTAGCGCCGGAGATTCTCGACGAAGATGTCCACGCCGCGCTGTCGCGTCATCGGCGTCGATGCGCCATTGTGCGGCGTGACGATCGCGTTCGGCAAGTCCCAGAAGGGGCTGTCGGGCGGCAGCGGCTCCTCGCCGTGCGCGTCTAGACCGGCCCCCGCGATCCATCCCTCGCGGAGCGCGGTGAGGAGCGCGCCATCGTCCGCGATGCCGCCGCGCGAGAAGCAGATGTAGTGGGCGCTCCGCTTCATCGCCCGGAATTCTGCCGCGCCGAGCATCCCGACCGTCTCGGGCGTTCGCGGCGCCGTGACGACCACGAAGTCCGCCTCCGCAAGGAAATCGTGCAGACGCTCGTGGGGGAAGAGGGCATCGACCTGCGGCGTCGGGCGGAGCGTGCGGCGGATGCCGAGGACGCGCATGTGGAATGCCTGGCACTTGAGCGCCAAATCCTGCCCGGAGTGGCCCAGGCCGATGATACCGCAGGTCAGGCCGTTGAGTTCGGGGTGCGACCAATGATCCCACCGGTGCTCCGCCTGCGCGCGTGCCCAGCGTGGCGCGTCGCGGTTGAGCATCAGCATCAGCATCATCGCGTGCTCGGCGAGAGGGATCGCGCCGTTCCCCTTGCAACTCGTGCAGACGACTGGGCTGGCCACCATTTCCGGGTACATCAGCGCGTCCGGCCCCCCGCCCAACTCTGCACCCAGCGGAGTTTGTGCGCCCGCGCGAGGGCGGCGGGCGAGATATTCCCCGCGACGACCTCCGCATCCTCGATCGCGGCTTCGAGTTCGCGCTGCGTGGCGAAGGAGCGCACCGTCGCGCCCGGCACGGTGGCGCGAATCTGCGCCGCATGGGTGTCGGTCAATTGCCCGGTCATCAAGACGGTGAGCACGTTCATTCTCCAATCCGCGCGTGGCGTACCCTGCCGACACCGCTCGTGCGAAACCGGAAGCGAGGGAAGCCCCGTTATTCGCCCTGTGCAGACTCGGCCACGACAGCGATCTGAACGATGGTCGCAACTGCGACCGTGCGATAGAGCGGTCAGCCGTCCTTGTAGCAGCCAACCAGCGCCTCGGCCTGCGCGTCGCTCACGCCGACGAACCGGAATCTCATGTCGATCCGCGCGAACGCCGTGGGCGCTTGCCGGTCGCGCAGCCCCTCGATCGTCACCTCCATGCGTTGCAGCGGGATGCGCATCTCCTGCGCGGCCCGCTCGATTAGCGTGACGCCGCAGGAGGAGACACCGGCGAGGAAGGCGTCGCCCGAGGTGATCTCCTCGCCAATCGTTGGGCTGT
>JBBSII010000677.1:0-2567 GCA_038232175.1 Thermomicrobiales bacterium | reverse complement strand
CCCGCGCCGAAGCGGTCGAGGATGAGGGCGATGTGCTTGATCCCCTCGATGTAGTCCGCGAGGCGGATATTCTCGTTCGGGGCGTGCGCGTTGCTCTCGCTGTAGCCGACGCCCGCGCCCGCCATCGGCACGTTAAACTTGTCGCACAGGAGGTACGACGGGCCGCTACCGGGGTTGATCGGGTCGATCACCGGCTCGTGCCCGTAAAGTTCCTTCGCCGTCTCCACGACAACGCGCACGATCTCCGAGTCCATCGGGGACATCGACGGCATCTCCGGCCCGAGCAGTTCAACCTCGATGTCGTCGAACCCATGCGCCTTGAGGTGGTCGCAGAGCCGCTCGTACGTCTTCTCCGGCGTCATGCCGGGGGCGAGGCGCATGTCGAGTTTGCACATCGCCTGCGACGGGAGGACGGTCTTCGATCCGGCGCCGGTGTAGCCGCTCAGGAAGCCGGAGATTGTGCAACTGGGCTGGAAGCGATCGCGCACGCGGAGCGGCACGCCGGAGAGGTCATCGAGGTAGTGGGTCAGGCCGACGCGCTGGAGGAAGGCCGCCTCGTTGTTCGGCATCTCCTCCAACGCGATCACCGCCTCCGGGGGCGGCGGCAGCACCTCATCGTAGAAGCTGGGGATCAGCACCCGCCCGTCCGGCGCTTTGATCGTCGCGAGCGCCCAGACGAGCCGCCACGCCGGGTTGACGACGCCGTTCGCGACCGATGAATGCAGGTCGGTGTTCGCGCCCCGGCAGCGCATCTCGACGTAGCAGATGCCGCGCAGACCGAGGCTCATCGTCAGCCGCTCGCTCGCGTCCTTGCCGCCGAACTCCCAGATGCAGCCGTCCGCCGGAATCAGGTTCGGGTACTCCTCGACGAAGGTGTGCAAATGGACGGAGCCGATCTCCTCCTCCCCCTCGACGAAGAACTGCACCGTGCAGGGGAGGGAGCCGCGCACCGCCTTCAGCGCCTCGATGGCGCAGATGCGCGCGACGGTGTTCCCCTTGTTGTCCGCAACACCACGAGCGTAGAGTTTGCCGTCCCGGATCTCCGCGCCCCACGGGTCGGAGTGCCAGAGGTCGAGCGGTTCGGCGGGTTGTACGTCGTAGTGATTGTAGAAGTTGAGCACGCGCGACCCTTCGCCCTCCAACTTCGCGTAGACGACGGGGAAGCCGCCCGTCGGCAGCAAGTCCGCGTGCCCGAGGCCGAGCGCATTGATGGCGCCCACGACCATCTCCGCCGTCTCCTGCATCCCCAGCGACTGCGCCGCGACGCTCGGCTGCGCGCAGAGCGCCCGTAGCCGCTCGATGAACTCGTCCCGGTGCGCGTCGATGTAATCAAAGACCCTTTGCATCTGCTGTTCCACGCCTCATTCCCTTCCTGATGCACGTCAACGCTAGCGTCTTCGGCATTGTATGGGAGAACGCGATCGAGCGGATTAGATGGCGAAAGTGTCACGGAGTTGAACCGAGGGCATCATTTTTGCGTAAGCCAGGTATGATGGAATGTGCCTACCGCGAGATGGCGCACACGCCGTCACCAATATGCGCTATGCAGTAAAGACAGGAGCACATTGATGGCAACCACACAGCAGTCGCTTTACATCGTCAACTACCTCGGCAGGGATCGGTTCGTCTGGGCGACCAGCGCTGCGGAGGCGCGTGTGGAGGCGGCAAAGCCCCCGGCATTCCTCATCGGACTTGAGGAGGGAGTGCCCGCGAAGGCGGGTGCATCCGCGTCGCGTTCCGGTAACATGGAGGCGCGGGTGGCTACGGGGGTGTCGTCGCGCTCCTCCTAATCCCCAGTCCTTTCCTTCAGAAGGAAGGGAAGCAAATGCGAATGTAAAAAGGGGGGGCATCGTGCCCGCCCTTTTCGTTGTGTGACGCTGCGATTGAGAGTCGATTGCAAACTCGCCCTCTCCCCTCTCCATCACCGAACGGGTTTGACAGAAGCCGTGCTTTCGGGGTGATGGAGAGGGGCCGGGGGTGAGGAACCAACGCCTAGCCGAAGAGCTGCCAACCCCCATTGTTCAGGAGAACGTAGACATCGCCACCGACTGAGAGGATCTTCCCGTTCTCGAAGGTCTGGACCGTGCCGGAGCCGCCAGATTCATTCGCTGCGGTCGCGTAGCCGAGCCGCCCTTGCAGGTTCCTGGCGGTCCAGACGACACCGAAGGCTCTCGCCGGCTTGAAGAGACCGCCCGGCGCCGCGCCGCCCTCGCTGCCCGCACCGCTGTTGCCGGGGTTGCCTGCCGATGTCCACGTCCGATCACCGGAGTAGAAGATGTAAATCGGCTGACCATCGGCGTAGACCATGAACCCGTTCTGGAAGAGCAACTGCGATGTGCCGACATTCGCCGCCACGCCCGTCGGTGAGCCGAGCCGGTTCGCGAGCGAGGCGTACGCGCCCTTGAACTTGTCCGCGACGAGAATCGCGGGCGTCGTCGCGGTGGGGACGACCGTTGGCACTGCGGTGGGCGCCGACGTTGGGGCAACGGTTGGTACGGCGGTTGGCTCGACAACAGCGACCGTCGTGCCTGCGGGCTTCTGCGCCGGGACTGGCGTGCTCGTCGGCT
>JBBSII010000676.1:0-2571 GCA_038232175.1 Thermomicrobiales bacterium | reverse complement strand
CCTTCTGCTCCGGAGGCAGACGCTCTATCCACTGAGCTACCCGCGCATTGCGGATATGGTAGCGGTTTCGCGCGCGGGCGTCAAGGCAACGAGCAAAGACCGGCAAAGTCTTTGCGCCCGGCGCGTTGCCGCATGTGGCATGGCACCGTACAATGCGTCTATGGTGCGTGAGCGGCACGGTGCATGAATGGTGGCGTCGCGCGGGGAGCGGGTGACAGAGACGATGGACGCAATTGCTTCGCTTCCCGATAGCGCGCCGGATTCCTCCGGCGGGACGACAATCTATCTCGATCACGCCGCCACGACGCCGACACATCCCACCGTGATCGAGGCGATGCTGCCGTACTGGCGCGAGACGTGGGGGAACCCGTCGAGTCTGTATGCAGCGGGGCGGCAGGCGCGCGCCGCGCTCGACCGTGCCCGCGCCGCGCTCGCGGACGTTCTGCGCTGCCACCCGCGCGAAATCACGATCACCTCGGGCGGCTCCGAGAGCGACAATCTGGCGCTGCGCGGCATCATCGCGGAGGCGCGGAAGAGCATCGCGCGCCCGCACCTCATCACGAGTGCGGTTGAGCATCACGCGATCATGCACACCGCCGAGGCGCTGGCGAAGACCGGTGTGGACGTGACCTTTCTCCCCGTCGATGCACACGGTATGGTCTCGCCCGCCGATCTCACCGCCGCGATCCGCCCGGAGACGTGCCTGATCTCGATGATCTACGCGAACAATGAGGTCGGCACTGTTAACCCGATCCCGACGCTCGCCGCCATCGCGCGAGCGTGTCATATCCCGTTCCATACGGACGCGGTGCAGGCAGCGGGGCTGCTGCCGGTGGATGTAGACGCGCTCGGCGTGGACCTACTCTCGCTCTCCGCGCACAAGTTCAATGGCCCGAAAGGGGTCGGGCTGCTCTACACGCGCCGGGGCACGCGCTGGGTGCCGCAGATCACCGGTGGCGGGCAGGAGATGAACCGCCGCGCGGGGACGGAGAATGTCGCGTACGCCGTGGGGATGGCGACGGCGCTCACCCGCGCGGCGGAACACCGGGCGGACACGGTCGCGCAGTGTGCCGCGCTCCGCGACCGGCTGATCGCGCGCGTCATGGCGGGGGTGCCGGATGTCCGCCTGAACGGCGACCCGACCGAACGCCTCGCCAACAACGCGAATCTCGGCTTCCGAGGTGTGGAGGCGGAGTCGCTGCTCATTCTGCTCGACGCGGAGGGGATCGCGGCGTCGGCGGGTTCGGCGTGCGCGAGCGGCAGCATCGAGCCGAGCCATGTGCTGACGGCAATGGACGTGCCGGAGTCGTACGCCCTCGGTACCCTGCGCTTCTCCCTCGGAGCGGAGAATACCGCTGCGGAGATCGACACCGTCGCGGAGGCCCTCCCACGCCTCGTTGCCCGTCTCCGTGCCCTCTCCCCACTCGCGGTTTGAGATTCTCGCCACAGAGGACACAGAGGAGAGTAATAGAAGGAAGGGTCGTGTGATATGTTTCCCCCTCTTTCTCTGTGCCCTCTGTACCTCTGTGGCAAATTCGTCTTCATTGAGGAGGTGATAGATGGAGCGGGATGAGGCGATCCGGCGGCAATTTGACCAGGCGGCGGCGGCGTACGGCGCCTCGCCGATCTTCGCGCAGGGGCACGATCTCGCGCTGATGGTCGAGGCTGCGGCGCCGACGCCGGGGATGACGGTACTCGATGTTGGCTGCGCGGCGGGGCACACCGCGCTCGCCTTCGCACCACAGGTACGCGCGGTTGTTGGCATCGACCTCAGCACGGCGATGCTCGCGGAGGCGGCGCGGTTGGCGGCGTCGCGCGGCATCGCGAACGCATGCTGGCAGGAGGCATCCGCCGCAGCCATTCCGTATCCGGACAACACCTTTGATGTCGTCACCTGCCGCATGGTCGTGCACCATTTCCCGTCGCTCGCCCCATCGCTCGCGGACATGGCGCGTGTGCTCAAGCCGGGAGGTCAACTGCTGATCGTGGACATCATCTCGCCCGAAGAACCACCGCTCGCGGACTTCATCAACGCGGTCGAGGTGCTGCGCGACCCGTCGCACGGCCGAGACTGGACGCTCTCGGAGTGGGACGCGGCGGGACGGGCAATTGGCACACCGTTCGCGGTCGTCGCGCGGTGGAATTTGCCGCTCGACTTCGCGGACTGGACAGCCCGTCAGCAGACACCCCCGGACGCCGTCGCGAACATCGAGCAGCTGATGGACAGCGCCTCCCCCGATGCCCGCGCCGCCTTCTCGCTCACCGGTTCGCCCCCTCGCGCGTTCCACCTCTGGGCGGCATTCCTCAAGGGCACGAAGCGGTAACGAAGCCGGAAACCAGAAGCCAGAAGCCAGATGTCAGAACGCGAGATATCCCACTGGTTTCTGGTTTCTGGTTTCCGGCTTCTCCTCGTCTCCTCGTGGGTACGCGTCAATCGTATGCGTGAGCGTGATGTGACGGCTTTCTTCGCCAGCAGGCGATGCCGCCACGGATGCGTCGTTGCCGCACGCAGGGGGGGCAGCTGCGGTACGCCCGTCGTGGGGATGACGCGGCGGGTGGCGGACGGTGGGG